>JBEIQV010000227.1:0-5578 GCA_040376335.1 Verrucomicrobiia bacterium
CTCAGGTGCTCGGTGTCGCGAAGGGTGAGCCCAAGGACGCTCGCGAGCTGCTGGTGAAAATCGCAGCAACCGGTGGCAAGGTGGACGCCATCGCGACCACGCAGACCGCCAGCGAGTGGGCGCTGTTCTCCGATTTGAACGAAGACTTCCCCTCGCTTGGCGCACCGCGCTTGGTCACACCGCACAGCTACCGCTGGCCGAATTTTCTAAAGTCGGAAAACCTGCTCAACATCGCCAATCAGATCGCCATCATCGCCATTATCGCAATTGGCATGACGATGGTCATCGTCACCGGCGGAATTGATCTTTCCGTGGGCAGCCTCATCGCACTTTCCTCCGTGCTCGCGACGAGTTTCATCCGCGATTACGCGGGAGGGACGTTTGCTTCGCCCGGAGGGATGGCTCTCGCCTGCATCGTCGCTGTTTTGTTGTGCGGAATGATCGGCGCATTCTCCGGCGCGATGGTCACACGCTTCGATATTCCTCCGATTATCGTCACGCTGGCGATGATGCTCGTCGGCAGCGGGGGCGCCTACACGTTGGCAAAGGGTGAGTCCATTTATCAGATTCCAGATTCATTCATCTGGCTCGGGCGCGGCGCGGATTTGCTCCATCTGCCCAACGCCGTCGTGCTCATGCTCGTGCTTTACGCGCTGGCCCACGTGTTGATGTCGCGGATGAAACTTGGCCGCTATCTGTATGCCGTCGGCGGCAATCGCGAAGCTGCGCGGCTCTCCGGCGTTCCCGTGCGGCGCGTGATGATGTTTGCCTACGTGGCGAGCGCGATCCTCGCGGGAGTCGGCGGCGTGATCATGGCATCGCAGCTCAAGAGCGGTTCCGCCACCTACGGAAATATGTATGAGCTTTACGTCATCGCCGCAGCCGTGGTCGGCGGCACCAGTCTCAGCGGAGGCGAAGGCAAAATCTTCGGCACGCTGATTGGAGCGTTCACCATCGCGGTGATTCAAAACGGGATGAACCTCACCAACGTGGATAGCTACACGCAGAAAGTTGTGCTCGGGTTCGTCATCCTCGGCGCGGTGCTGCTCGATAAAATCCGCAGAAAGGAGACCAATTTCACACGCCATGAATGACGCATCGCTCGCAGACTCCATTCTCACGGAGTTAAAAAAACGCCCGGAGATTTACATGATCGGCATCGCGGGCATTCCCGGCAGTGGCAAGACGACGCTCGCACAGACCGTCGCGTTGCGTGTGCCCGGCGCGGTCGTCGTGCCGATGGACGGCTATCACATCCCGCGTGCACGGCTCGATGCCGAGGGGGTGCGCCGTCGTGGGGCGGCATTCACATTCGATGGCGATATTTTTCGCGCAGACATGGAGGCGCTCCGCAAAAATCGCAGCGGAGTATTTCCCGACTTCGATCACGCGGAAAAAGATCCGCGTGCGGATGCGATTCGCGTGACACCGGAAGCACCGCTCGTGATTGTCGAAGGCAACTACCTGTTCATGCGCGACTGGCATTCGGAGCATCTTTTCGACCTGCGCGTCTTCATTGATTGCGATCTGGATGAGTCGGTGGAGCGGCTCACTGCGCGCCACGTGCGGACGGGCGTCACAGCCACGGAGGAGGAGGGGAGGCATCGCGCATTGACGAGCGACCGCATGAACTCCGAGGCCATTCTTGCCGACGGATGCCGCGAACGAGCCCACTTGATTTTGCGTAGCAGTTGCCAATAGAGCAGAGCGTTCATGTTCAATATCGTCCTCGTCGAACCGGAAATCCCGCCGAACACCGGCAGCGTCGGGCGACTCTGCCTCGCGACCGGCGCGCATCTGCATCTCGTGGGGAAGCTCGGCTTTTCGCTCGATGACAGTCAGCTCAAACGCGCGGGGCTGGACTACTGGCACAAGGTGAACGTGACGCGCTGGGAGTCGCTCGACGAATTGCGGGCGGTGCACGCGGAGGGGCGGTTTTTCTTTCTCACCACGAAAGCGACACGCGCCCATTGGTCGGAGAGTTTTCGCGATGGCGATTTCTTTGTCTTCGGTCGCGAGACGAAAGGGCTGCCGGAGCCGTTGCTCGCCGCGAATCGCGAGCACTGCCTCACCATCCCGATGCAGGCCGACTCCACGCGCTCGCTGAATCTTTCCACCTCCGTCGCCATCGTGCTCTACGAGGCGCTGCGGCAAAATGCGTAGCGGCTACTGCTGCCCTTCGCCCTGCTGCTCTTCCATTTTTTTCAAAATATCGGAGCGATCTTCGACTTCCTCCCACACTTCGCTGGCGACATAGACGGGCGCGCCTTGCTGGATGGCGAGGGCGATGCAGTCGCTGGGGCGTCCATCGAGTTCGATGATCTTTTTGGCGTGCAGTTCGTTTTCGGCGCTGATGATGAGGCGGGCGAAATACGTCTCGGTTTTGAGGTCGTTGATGATGACGCGCTCGACTTTCGCGCCGAGCGCAGTGAGCAGGTGGCCGAGGAGATCGTGTGTGAGCGGGCGTTCCTTGGGTGTGTTGTTGATGAACATGGCGATGGCTGCGCCGACGCTTTCATCCACGTAGATGACGAAGACCTTGTGCTCGTTGCCGACAAAGACGGCGCGGCCGTTGTTATACGGAAGAATGGCGCGCACGTTGACGGGAACGACCTGTTTGCTCATGGCGACGACCATAAGGGCTTCATGTGCGCGAGGCAAGCGGGCGGGTATTTTTTATAACCAACAATTCCCCTTTGCGCGGAGCGCGGACCCGCGCTAACAGTCCACGCACATGGCCGATCACGCAGACAAAGTCTGGGACGAATACGACTGGGAGAGATTTCTCCAGCAGCAGGAGCAGCGCACCGAAAAATACATGGAGCTGCTCGAAAAGTATCTCGACCACCCGCAACGCGACGAAATCATCGCCCAGGAAATGGGCTGGTCACAATTCGGACATGGCGAGGCGCGGGATTGGGAGGAGGAGATGGAGGCGAAATTCGAGCAAGAGATGTCCGACATCGAGCAAATCGCCGGGGATGACGACGCGGAAGGGGAGGAGGATGCCGATGGCGACGCCCATCCGCTCTACCGCGAGACGCTGGCTTTTGCGCTGGAACTGGATGACATCTTTTTCGACATGCCATCGAATGTGCAGGAGCACCCCGCGACGGTGACGCTGCAAAATCAAACATCACTCGCCGCCACCAAACTCGCTGCGGCGCTGAACGACGATGACATTGACGAACTCGGTATGAGGATCGCCTACCTGAAGCGCGCGCTTCACGCGATCAACACCTCGCTCGATGCGGTCAGTCATCTTCGCGAGGGAAATCTGATCGGGGCTGCGGAGCATGAGCGGGTGCGCGGCAGTCTTTTCAGCATCCGCGACGGGGTCGTCTCCGCGATGGGTGAATATCGCGCCGAGTTCCGCAAGCGGCATGGGCGCTAAAGCGTTCACCACACCATGAGCGACTGGCTAAGTATTTGCGACCGAGTCAGGAGGGACGCGAGCAGTCGTGGCTACGAGGCACTTTCACCCGTTGAGCGGGCAGTTCACTTGGCGGACAACTTCAACTTTGAGCAGGAGAACGGCGGGTTGAGCCAGTTCTTCTATAATTCAGATTGTTCAGCCGCATTTGCCGAGGCTACAGCTTTGGCGCTTCGCACCATCGGTGCTCCTCGCACGGCTGAGATCGTATCCCAGGCCGCGTCTATATTCACGCATCCACCGGACGGCACACTCGGTTCTACGTGGCAAGAGTATTTGGCCGCCGTTGACCCGCTGAATCGTCTCCGTGATTTTGAGGGACAGCTCCCAATTTCAGGCGAGGACGTATTCTCGTTGCTTGAGGCATTTGTCATTCAGCACAGCCATGAACTCACACCACGAAACGCCTAAACATGCGCTGCAGCGCCGTCGCGGTTGCAATCGGCACATCTCGTGGCCGCCGTCGCTGAGCTTGGGGGTCGCTGGGGAGTTCACTTTTCCGAAAACGCTTTGAATAGTCAGGCCTCCACTACGTCGAACAAAGAGCCTGCCGCTCCTGCGGACGGACCTAGCGACATCGAACTCGTGGGCCGTTGCCAGCAGGGCGACACGGGCGCTTTCAATGAACTCATCACCCGTCACCGCCAACGCTGTTTCGCCATGATTTTCCACATGGTCAGAAATGAAGAAGACGCCTGGGACCTCGCCCAGGACGGCTTCGTGCGTGCGTGGAAAAGCATCGCGAATTTCCGGGGGCAGTCCGCTTTTTACACGTGGCTGCACCGCATCATGACGAATGCCGCGCTCGACTGGCTGCGCAAAAAACAAATCCAGGGCGGTCAGGAATTTGATGATACCATCGGCCTCCGCCGCATCGAGCCGGGTGCTGTGACTGCGCCAAAAGCGGACATGCAGCCTGCCGAACGCATCGCGGACGGTGAAGTGCGCCATAGCATTGACGCCGCACTCGCAAAGCTCAGCCCGGAGCACCGCACGGTCATCGTGCTTCGCGAAATCGAAGGCTGCGAGTATCAGGAAATCGCCGACGCGATGGGCACAACCATCGGCACGGTGATGTCGCGGCTTTTCTACGCCCGCAAAAAACTGCAAACCCTGCTCAAGGACACTTATGAACAACTCTGAACCGCTCACGCCGCACGAAGAGAAACTGACCGCTTACTTCGATGGCTGCCTCTCCGCCGCCGAGGCCGCTGCTTTCGAGCGCGAGCACCCCGAAGTCCTCGCGGAGAAAGCGAGCACTGCACGTCTCGGCGATGTGCTCCGCGCACACAGCGTCGCGCCCGCCATGCACCACGCGGATTTTTTTAATCACCAAATCCTCCGTGAAATTGCACCCGCACCCGCACCAGCGCGCCGGGTTGCGTGGCCGCTGTGGCGTCTCGCATTTGCCAGCGCGTGCTGCCTTTTCGCTGTGCTGGGGATTTATCAGACATTCGTGAAGGCACCCGCGCGCCCACGTAATTTCGCGCAAGTCCTCAGCGTCACCGCGGGTGATCCCGGAATCACTGCGGAGGTCATTGATGGGGATGGCATCAGCGTCGTCTGGGTGGACGGACTCGACTATCTCTCGAAAGACTACGTCCTCGAATGAACGCGCTCCGTCTGCTCGCAGTCCTTTTCGCTTTAGCCATCGCCGCACAGGCGGAGGAAAAAGTGTGGAGCGCCGTGATCCTCGCCAGCGATCCCGCGCGCGGCGAAAAGCCCAAAGCTCCGCCCGCCGACATCGCGCCCTACGCTGCGAAACTCACGAAGGTTTTCGGAGACGAGCAATTGCAAAGCCTCGGCGCCGCGACGAAAGCGATGGACAACCAGACCGAGCGCTGGCTCGTGCCGAGTCAGAACTTCTGGGTCGGAGCCTTTGCCCAGCGCGCTGCAGACGGCTACCTGCTGAAGCTCGAATTTTTCCACGACAAACGGAACATCGTAGAAACCCAGGCCAAGCTCGGCTCCGGCACTCCGCTCTGCATCCGCGGCCCCGTCCATGCGCGCGGCCAGCTCATCGTCGTGTTTGAAGTGCGGCAGTAGGCAGGTGTGAAATAAATGATTGGCGGGTCAGGGTTGTTGCGTGTCTGTTTCCACCGTCACCAAAACATTCCCTAGACGATGTTTATCCCCAAATCTTCA
>JBEIQV010000323.1:0-3533 GCA_040376335.1 Verrucomicrobiia bacterium
CGATGGTAGAGCTGGATGAAACGCACGCCGCGCTCGGCCATGCGGCGGGCCATGAGACAGTTGTAGGCGTAGGTGCCGGGCTTGCGGACGGCGGTGCCATACATTTCGAGCGTGGACTCGGTTTCGTTTTTGAAGTCTGTGAGTTCCGGCACGCTGGCCTGCATGCGATAGGCCATTTCGTATTGGGCGATGCGGGCGAGCACTTCGCTGTCGCCGTTGTTTTCTGCCTCGCGCCGGTTCAAGTCGGCAATCATGTCGAGGACTTTGCGGCGGTCGTCGCGCCTCATGCCTTTCGGGTCATTGAGAAAAAGCACGGGATCGGCGGCGGCGCGAAACTGCACGCCTTGATGTTCGCCCGGCAGAAATCCCGCGCCCCACAAGTGCGAGAAGAGCGCCTGCATTTGTCCGCGTCCCTGACTGATCATGACGACGAACGACGGCAAATCTGCGTTCACGCTGCCGAGGCCATACGAGAGCCATGCGCCGATGGATGGCCTGCCGGGAAGCTGGTGGCCGGTCTGCATGAAAGTCACGCCGGGGCCGTGGTTGATCTGCTCGGTCATCATGGATTTCACGACGCAAATTTCACCAGCCATGCTGCCGGTGTGTTTGAGGAGATCGGAAACCCAGAGGCCGTCCTGTTGATTCGCATACTTGCTGAAACCGAAGATGGACGGAGCAATCGGAAAGCGCGTTTGATTCGCCGTCATGCCCGTGAGTCGCTGCGAGCCGCGCACGGACGCGGGCAGCTCTTTGTCGAACATTTCCTGCAAGCTGGGTTTGTAGTCGAAGGTGTCGAGCTGCGATGGTGCGCCCTCCATGTAGAGGTAAATCACGCGCTTAGCCTTCGGCGCAAAGCTCGGGAAACCGGGAAGGCCTGCGCCCTGTTTCGACGCGGCGGCGTTTTCGGAAGCGAGTAGTTGCGAGAGCGCGGTGCTGCCGAGAAAATCAAGACCGCCCGCCGCGGTGCCCTTGAGCATTTGGCGGCGGTTGATGTTGAACCAGTGATCGTGGAGAGGTTGCATGTTGGTGTGCGCGGTCAGTCGCGGACGAGTGTGGCGTCGAGGTTGAGCACGGTGTTGGCGATGAGCATCCACGCGGCGAGTTCGGGGGCATCGAGATCGGCGGGCGCTGGCGTGGTGCCCTGCCGGAGCAACGCGGCGGCGTCATCGGGCGATGTGCGATAGCGCGCGAGGAGGGATTCGAGTCCGTTTTGCAAAGTGCGAAGATCCGCCTCTGCAGGCGTGCGCGAGGTGACGCGACGATAGATCAGCGCGAGGCGCTCGGGCGTCGTGGGCGCTTCCTTGAGCGTGCGTGCGGCGAGGAGCTTTGCGCATTCGAGGCTTTGCTCGTCATTCAGCGTGGCGAGCGCTTGCAGCGGTGTGTTTGTGGGCGGACGGCGGACGGCGCAGGCGGTGCGATCCGGCGCGTCGAAGATGGACATGAAAGGCGGCGGCGCGGTGCGTTTCCAAAATGTATAGAGACTGCGGCGATAGAGCGCCCTGCCTTCGCTGCGTTTGTAAACTTTCGTGTTGCTGCTTTCGTTTGCGCGCTCCTCCCACAGCCCCGGCGGTTGATACGGAAAAACGGGAGCGCCACCGAGTTCCTCCGAAAGCAGGCCGGCGACGTAGATGGCCTGATCGCGGATTTCCTCCGCAGAGAGCCGCTGTCGCGGAAAGCGTGAGAGCAGGCGGTTCTCGGGGTCTTTCGCTGCAACATCCGCGCGCACCCGAGAGGACTGACGGTAAGTCGCGCTCGTCACAATGAGTTTCACGATGTGACGCACGCTCCAGGGTTTCGCTCCCTCGCGAAATTCCACGGCGAGCCAGTCGAGCAACTCGGGGTGCGTCGGGTATTCGCCCTGCATTCCGAAGTCATCCACCGACTTCACCAATCCAGTGCCGAAGAACTGCTGCCAGAGCCGGTTCACCGTCACGCGAGCGAGCAGGGGATTTTGCGGAGAGACCAGCCATTGCGCGAGGCCGAGACGATTTTCTGGCGCGCCCGGAAGTGGTGCGCCGAGGACTTGCGGAGGGCGGCGCGACGCAGGGCGCGTTTTGTCCGGCAAGTCGTATTGGCCGCGCGAAAGCACGAAGGTTGGCTTCGGCGTTTCGGCCTCCTGCATGACCATGACTCTCGCTTTTGGCCCATCCGGCGCGAGCGGGGAGGCCGCATCAATGTGCGGAGCATATGCGACCGCATTACTGTTTTCGACGTGCTTTTCCGTGATCGAATTGAAGTAGGCCAGCAGTCCGTAGAAATCCTCCTGCTTCAGCGGATCAAATTTGTGATCGTGGCAGCGGCAGCAGTTTAACGTGAGTCCCAGAAACGCTGTCCCCATTGTCTGGACCCGGTCTGCTGCATACTCATTGAGATACTCAGCCGCGATGGTGCCGCCCTCGACCGTGATGAGATGATTGCGGCAAAAGGAGGTGGCGAGCACCTGCTCCGGCTTTGCATCGGGAAGGAGGTCGCCCGCGATTTGTTCGATGACAAATCGATCGAAAGGCAAATCGTCATTGTAGAATTTGATCACCCAGTCCCGCCACGGCCAGCTCGTGCGCCGATGATCTTGCAGGTAGCCATTCGTATCGCCGTAGCGTGCGACATCCAGCCATGGCACCGCCATCCGCTCACCGTAGCGCGGCGAGGCAAGCAGGCGATCCACCTGCCGCTCGTAGGCATCGGGCGTTTTGTCGGCGAGAAACGCGTCCAGTTCATCCGGCGTCGGCGGCAGTCCAGTGAGATCAAAGGTCACGCGGCGGAGCAGACGTTCCTTTTCCGCCTCCGGCGAAAGCGACAGACCTGCCCGTGTCAGTCGCTCGACGATGAACGAGTCAACGGGATTGCGGATTGCAGATTGTGGATTGCGGATTTCCGGCAGCGCCGGGCGCACGGGTGGAGCAAACGCCCAGTGCTTTTCGTATTTGGCACCCTGCTCGATCCAGCGGCGGAGCAAATTTTTCGTCTCCGCTGAAAGCGTCTTGTGCGACTTCGGCGGTGGCATGACCTCTTCGGGATCTGTTTCATTGATTCGCTTCCACAATTCGCTGTCCTTGATGTCGCCGGGCTTGATGATCACCGCGCCGCTCTCGGCTTTGCCATAGGCTCCCTCGGCAGTATCCAAGCGCATCTCCGCCTTGCGCTGCTTCTCATCAAATCCGTGGCAGGAAAAACAATTTTCCGAAAGCACAGGCCGGATGTCGCGATTGAAAGCCAGTTCACGATCCGCTGCAACTGCCGACAAAATTCCTGTCGCAATCAGAGCAAAAACGCAGCGATTCGTGATAAGTGTCTTGAGCATGGTCTCGTTATTTTACGCCAGAATCTCTTTGATTACTTTGCTCGGCTCAACACCGGTGAGGCGCATGTCGAGGCCTTGCGTTTTGTAGGTGAGGCGGGTGTGGTCTATGCCGAGGCAGTGCAGCATCGTGGCGTGGAGGTCGTGTGCTGAGACGGGTTTTTCGACGATGTTGTAGGAAAAGTCGTCTGTCTGTCCGTAGGAGATGCCGCCTTTAATGCCGCCGCCGGCG
>JBEIQV010000405.1:0-2116 GCA_040376335.1 Verrucomicrobiia bacterium
GACCATCGCTTTCCACGGCGAGCGCCTGGCTCACGTCGTTATCGAGCCCGCCGCCTGCGAGTGTCAGTTCTCCGGCGTTTGCCTCGCCAAATTGCACACAGGGAGCACCGGCGGCCGGCGGAACGTAGCGGGCACCGGCAGTCTGATGGACGCTTCCGCCTTCGACTGTCTCGTAGTGCAAAGCACCGTCCATGTTTTCGTCTGTGATCTGCAAATTTCCACGCAGCACGCTCTTTCCATCGGCAAGACGGATATACAGCGGCAGCGACCCAGTGCCCGTCAAATAAGTGCCGCCGCTGAACAACTGTCCATCGGCCATGGCACCGGACACACGCGCAACGCCGTCAGCCTTGATCGTGACCATCGCGTAGCCATAGCCCTGCTGTGTTTCCGCACTCGCGATGTCCGGCTCGATGCGAGTTGTGAATTTCACCGCCTCCGTGGCCACACTTTGGCCTGCGTGAAAATCAAAAGCCGCAGTGCCGTCGCTCAAAGTGCCGGAGATTGACTGCGTAGTGCCGCTCATATCGAGATGCATCGCCAGACTGAGCGCCGGAGCGCCATCACGGGGAATGCTCACCGTCGCTTCGCCAATGCTATTAAAGCGACCGAGCACAGCGTATCTTTTTCCGGCAAAAACAAGCCGCCCGCTGAATGTGCCCTCCGCATTGACCCTCACAAAAATCCCGCCGCTCTCACCAAAAGCCCCCCCATCGGCACCGACCAGCCCGCCGTAATTCGCAGCGAGTGCCGGGAATGGATTCGCGATGAAATGCGCTGTGAGCGCGAGTCCCTCGGCCATCACGAAAGTTTGCGTCGCACGGTGAATATCCCGCCCTGCTGTTTCGGGGAGTCCCTCCCAGCGGTTGAAAATAAACCCCGCACTGGGGAGCGCAGAAATCTTGTAGCTCACGCCGACCTCACGATTCGTCGTGCCGGCAAATCCCTCAGTCACTTTGCCCGCACCATCCACGCTCACCGTGAGCGGTTTCAACACCACAAACCTCACCGCACTGGCGCTCGTGCGTGCGACCGCTCCCTTCGCATCCAGCGTCCTCACACGAATCGTATTCCCCCCCGGCAGCAGGCCGGATACCGTCGCCGTCCACTGCCCCACACCCGCAGCCGTCGGTAGCGACAAATTCATCCAAGTCCCCTCGCCCGCCGGTGTATCGAGGCGCAATTGCAGCGCGGAGAACATCGCCCCTCCGCTCACACTCCCGCGCACGCTCAACGTCTCCGTTGTCACCTTCGCCCCGGCCACCGGCGAAGCAATCGTCAGCGCGGAAACTGGCGCAGGCGGCGCAGTAATGATCACCCAGTAATGCCAGTAGGTCGTATTCGGGTCGTAGTAGTGCCCGATTCCGTAGCTCGTCTGGTCGCGGTAAAATGACTCCTGCGCCAACAAGTGCGTCCGATGCGGCGAAGACTTCAAAAGCTCCGACCAGCACTCCTGCGCACTCATGTAGCCGCCGCCGATGGATTCGATGTTATTGGCCTTCCGATCCGTGGAATACGACGCAGGCAGCGCATAGCCCGCCGTCCGCACGAGAAAGTTCGGCCCATTTCCATCCGGGTTCACATGGTTAAAATAATCGCGCTTCGCCATGTCCATCGCCCTCGCGCGGGCCACCATCACCAGACGCTCATCCAGATGCATCGCCCCCTTGTTCCGCTGCTGCCCGCTCGCAGTCGTCAGCAAATTCGCAAGCTGCTGCTCCTCACCCGTCAAAGTCACCGCCCGTCCCGCAGTCAGCGAGACTAGCAAAGCAACAATAAACAAAAAGTGGCGAAAGCAGGGCGTCATTCCAGCTTTTATAATAAACATGATTCGTGCCACTCCCTGAACGCCTTCTTTCCCGGCATCATCCTGACCAATATCAAAATTGTGTCGAAAAGTCGTCAGTCGGCCCCACACGGAACTGCCATCCAAACCACATTCCGCAAAACGAATTCAGTGCAAACCATCAATCCCCGGTCGGTGTAAAAGTTTTTCTGTAAATTGCTCTGCCTTTGCTGAGCCTGACTCCCCTGCGGGAGCGGCGAAGCGAAGGCGAGCGTAGCAAGCCGAGCGCAGCAGCTCCCGCAGGGGAGTGGTCGCGTTCGTAGTCTGGCA
>JBEIQV010000009.1:0-26658 GCA_040376335.1 Verrucomicrobiia bacterium
GATGGAGTTTCTCGGCCGAACCGCCGATATCTGATCGCCCGTGTTCATTTTCAAGGCACACTCGAGATCCGCATGACCCAAACCCAGACCCAGATCCAGACCATCCTCGTGACCGGCGGTGCCGGATTCATCGGCTCACACTTCGTTGAAAAATGCCTCGCGCTCGGCCATTCGGTTGCCGTCGTGGATGAATTCAATGATTTCTACGACCCCGCCATCAAGCGCGCCAACGTCGCCGGCTTCGCAAAAGACGCACCTGTCCACGAAGCCGACATCCGCGACGCCGATGCCATGCTCCGCATTGTGAAAGACGGCCGCTTCGACAGCGTCGTGCATCTCGCCGCGCGGGCGGGCGTGCGACCTTCGATCAAAGATCCCCGTCTTTATGTCGAGACGAACATCCTCGGCACCCTGAACCTCCTCGAAGCCGCCAAGCAGGGCAACGTCCCCCGTTTCATCTGCGCGAGCAGCAGCAGCGTGTATGGCGTGTTGAAGACGCTCCCCTTCCGCGAAGACCTCGCGCTCACGCAGACCATCTCCCCCTACGCCGCCACGAAACTCGCCGGCGAACAAATCTGCTCGAACTTCTCCCACCTCTTCGGCCTGCGCACGATCAACCTCCGCTTTTTCACTGTCTATGGCCCGCGCCAGCGTCCCGACCTCGCCATCCATTCGTTCACAAAAGCCATCCACGAAGGCCGCAACATCCAGCAATTCGGCGACGGCTCCACGCGCCGCGACTACACATACATTGACGACATTATTCAGGGCATGACCGCCTGCCTCGGCTACGAATGCCAGCTCTGCGACGTCTTCAATCTCGGCGAAAGCCAGACCACCACGCTCAGCGACCTCATCGCCACCATCGAGCGTGCGCTCGGAAAAAAAGCAGTCATCGAAAAGAAACCCGACCAGCCCGGCGACGTGCCCGTGACGTATGCGGACATCACGAAAGCCAAAGCCCTCCTCGCCTACGACCCCCACACGAAAATCGCCGAAGGCATCCCTCGTTTCGTCGAGTGGTTCCTCGCTGCGCGAAAGTAGCGCCTACCTTTTCAGCGCTGCCATTCCGTGCAATTCGGCGATGGTCGCCTCGATCTTGCTCTTCGGATCGCGTCCCGCCTTCGCCTCGGCGATGGCCTGATTCAAACGCTCCATCGCATCCTTCTTCCGATCCACAGCCTCGGCACGAATTGCTCCTTTCGCCCTCGGCCCGACAGCCAGTGCTCCCGGCTTGGCGCGATACACCTTCAATTGCGCCTTCGCCTTTTCCAGCAAAGGCAGCGGCTCGGTGGATTTGATGGCTTCATGGAGTATATCCACGATTTTCTCCACGCGAGCCGGTTCGGCCTGCGAGCTGATGGTCAAAAACAACGATGCAACGATGGTGATGAGTATCTGGAATTTCATAGTGAGATGAGTCTTTCACCAAGCAACACCGCCGTCTGCAATTTTTAGGACAATTCTTGCTCCGCATTGCAGTCCCCGCGCCTCCCGGCGTAGATTCGCCGCGTGGAAATCAACAACGCCAGCGCACTGCTCCAATCGCTCATCCGAATCCCGAGCGTGAATCCCGAAGGCGAACCCGGCACGCCACACACCGGCGAACAATCCATCGCCGAATGGCTCGTCTCCTGGCTTCGTAAAACATTTCCAAAGGCGCGCGTCGAGCTGCGTGACGTGCTCCCCGGTCGCCCAAACGTCTTCGCATCCTTCGGCGAAAATGATCGCGCCAACAAAAAGCCGCGCATCCTCCTCGCACCGCACACCGATACCGTCAGCGTCGGCGGCATGAGCATTGAGCCGTTCAGCGGCGAACTGCGTGACGGAAAAATCTGGGGCCGCGGTGCGAGCGACACCAAAGGCTCGATGGCCGCGATGCTCTGGGCGCTGCGTGAATTGCGCGACGTGCTGCCTACGCTCGGCCACGAAATTTGCTTCGCCGGACTGTGCAGCGAGGAAGCCGGACAGCACGGCGCCATCGCACTCGCCGGACAAGAGCGTTTCGATTTCGTCATCGCAGGCGAGCCCACGGGCCTCGACGCCGTCATCGCCCACAAAGGCGCGCTCTGGCTCACGCTCACAACACGCGGACGCGCCGTCCACGCCGCCCAGCCCGAGCGCGGCGAAAACGCCATCTACAAAATGGCCGACATCATGCGCCACATCCGCGACGAACTCGCCCCTGCCCTCGGTGAAAATTCGCACCCACTGCTTGGCCGCACCACCATCAGCGCAGGCACCATCAGCGGCGGCATCAAAACCAACATCGTCCCAGACCTCTGCCGCGCCGAGGTGGACATCCGCTACCTCCCGGGCGAAAACCCGCTGCTCCCCATCAGCGCAAACCTCCGCACCATCTGCCCCGATTTGGAAATCACCCACGTCCAGTCGCAGCCCATGCTCACCGACGAAGAACACCCCCTCATCACCTTGCTTAAAAAATGCGGTTCCCGCTGCATTGGCGCGCCGTGGTTCAGCGACGCCGCCATCTTCGCCCAGCGCGGAATGCCCGCCATCGCCCTCGGCCCCGGCTCCATCGCCCAGGCCCACACACGCGACGAATTCATCGAGGTCGCCGACCTGGAAAAAGGCGTCGCCTTCTTCCGCGACTTCCTCGCCCGGCTGTAAAAAAGCAAAGAATCGAAAGATTTTTGAAAGATCGGTCATGGGCGACTCGTTCTTTCCCCTATGTCGCAACCATCCTTTCTTCGCCCGCTCGCATTTCTCGCACGCCTCACCCGCCGCGCACTGAGTTCCATCTTCGGCTCCGCACACATCGCGTGGTCGCCACCGCCGTGGCTCTATGTGCTCGCACGCAACTGGCGGCGCACCGCTCTCATCCTCGTGCTCATCGCCACCACCGCCTACGGCAGCGTGCGCTCGTGGAAATCGCATGCCGCCCACAAACGCACCGCAACCGCAGCAAAAAACATCTGTGCACCTTCAGAAAAGCCCGCCCCTCAAATCACGGCACAAGCCGCTCCCGTAAAGGCAATCCCTTCCGCAACTCCGACGCAGCCTTCTGATCCCGATGTGCGCGACACAACCAAGCGAGCAAAGCGAACGCTCGAAGCGTCGGTGCAGTGGACTCATCCAACTTGGAACGAGCAGACGCAAAAAGTATCCGGCTCCCCGCTCGCCATTCATTTCAGCGGAGCCGCCGCTCCCGTGGGTCTGGTCGGCAAGCCCGCGCTTGCAGGCACTGTGACAGTCTCACCGGAAGTCCCCGGAGTGTGGAAATGGACTTCATCCGAAACACTCACATTCGAGCCACAAGGCGGCTGGATGCCTCCGCGCGCCTACGATTTCAAACTCAGTGCAGACACCTTCGCACCCGACTGCACCATTTCGTGGCGCAGCCGATACTGGCATGACTGGCACGCACCTCTCATCTCCGCGTCTTTCGGCGAAAAGAGTTTCTACGTCGATCCCGCCACTCCCTCGCTCCAGCAGACAGTCGCGACCGTCACGTTCAGCCAGCCCGTATCTCGCGAGGAAATCGTCAGCCATCTCACCGTCGTGAATATGAGCGAGACTCCACTTTTCGCGCCTAGCGGAAAGCCGCAGGTGATCGCCGACGAAAAAAACCCGCTGCGCTTTTTCCTCCGCTCCCCGCTCATCAAGCCCGGCGAAAAAGAAGACCTCATTCGCTTTCAAATCTCACCCGGACTCCGAGCAATGTCCGGCGGCGATCCTGCGAGCGAAGAGATCGTCACCAAAATCACATCGCCCTCGCGCCACTCCGCGTTCTTTTTCAAAGAAGCGCGTGCGCAGCTTGTGAGCGACAAAGAGGGCGAATCGCGGCAGTTCATCTTCCTCGAAAGCAGCGCCGCCGCGAGCAGCGCGGCCATCGCAAAAGCCGTGCTCGCGTGGCAGCTCCCGCCGCCTAAGAAAAACAAAGACGGCGAGGAGGAGCCATGGACGCCCGACAATGTGACGCCCGAAGTGCTCGCGAAATCGAAGCGCGTGCAGCTTGAATTTGTCCCCGGCGAAAACGCGCCGCCGACCGCGAGCGTGTTCGGCTTCCGTCTCGCACCGCAATCGCCCGCACGGTTGTGCGTTCGCATTCCAAAAGAAACCCCGGCGCCCGGCGGCTTCGTCACGCGGGAGGATTTTACAGCCATTGTGGATGTGCCGATGTTTCCGCGCGAAGCACGCGTGCTCGGCCACGGCGGGATCCTCGCGCTCAACGGCGAGCGCAAACTGAGCATCAAATCGCGCGGCTACGAAAATCTGCGCTTCACGCTCGCACGCGTGCCCGCCGGACAAATTAACCACCTCGTCAGCCAGACCGAGGGACGTTTTGAAGCGCCCGAATTTCAGGGCGTGTTCGACTGGTCGGACATCGCGCACTTTCACCACTCCGTGCAGCCCATCGCAAAGAAGAACGACCACGAGGCGAACTACTCCGCGTTCGATTTCACTCCCGCACTCGCGCAGGCGGAGCCTGCCGGCGAGGACGCACAGCGCGGGCTGTTTTTCATGGAAGTCGAGGGCGTGCGCCACCGCACACCCGACGACGGCGAGGCCGAAAAAAACGATCCCGACCCGCAGTGGATCGTGCTGAATCAAAACGGCAGGGGCATCGAGTGGGGGAACGCCCGCAAAAACACAGCCAGCGACTCGCGCTTCGTGCTCATCACCGACCTCGGCCTCATCGTGAAACGCAACGCCGACGGCACGCGCGATGTGTTCGTGCAGTCGTTCAAAGAGCGCGCGCCCATAGCAGGCGTGAAACTCACCGCGCTTGCCAAGAACGGCGACACACTCGGCGAGGCGGAGACCGACGCACAGGGCCGCGCCGCTCTGCCTGCGCTCGATGGATTGAAACGCGAAAAGAAACCCGTCGCTATCGTCGCGCGCAAAGGCAGCGACATCGCTTTCATCCCGTGGGCGCGTGAGGATCGTCAGGTCGAGCTATCGCGCTTCGACGTGGGCGGCGTCCCCGCGAGCCAGTCGAACGCGCTCGACGCATTCCTTTTCACCGAGCGCGGCATCTACCGCCCCGGCGATCCCATTCAACTCGCCGCCATCGTGCGCCAGCGCGACTGGGCGGGCACGCTCGGCGGATTGCCCGTCGAGGTCGTCGTGACCAACGCGAAGGAGGAAGAGGCCGGGCGCTACCCCGCGAAGCTGCCGCCCGACGGCCTCCTCGCGATCACGTTACCGACCACCGAAACTTCGCCGACCGGCGTGTGGCGGATTGAGTTGCGCCGCCCCGACGACGGGAAAAAGAAAAAGCGCACCGAGGAGGAAAATGAGGATGAAGCCGACACACACCACCTCGGTCACACGCTCGTGCGCGTCGAGGAATTCCAGCCCGACCGCCTCAAGCTCACGGCAAAACTCGAACCCTCCGCGGATGCCGCATGGCTTTCGCCGGAAGAGCTGAGCGCCAATGCCGAGGTGCAGACGCTCTTCGGCATCGCCGCCGCCGATCGCCGCATGACGGCAAAGCTGCGCATCGCACCCGGCTCGCCGTGTTTCGAGCAATGGCCCGGCTGGACTTACGGCCTTCCAAAACACGAACGCTTCGAGCCGCGCGAAGTCGAACTCGGGGAAACAAAGACCGATGAAAACGGTCGCGCAACATTCTCGCTCCCGCTCGAAGCCTACTCCGCACCGTTGCTGCGGGTGTCGGTGGACTTGGAGGCATTCGAGGCCGACGGCGGACGCGGTGTTCGCGGCGCACTCGGCACGCTCGTCTCGCGCCAGGCATTTCTCATCGGCTACAAATCCGACAGCGATCTCGATTTCGTCCCGCGCAATGTTGCACGCGCTTTCCAAATCACCGCCATCGGCCCCGATGCAAAGCCCGTCGCCGCGCCGGGCCTCAAGCGCGTGCTCATCGAAACGCGCCACGCCTCCGTGCTCACCAAGCAAAACAACGGCACGCTCGCCTACATCTCGCGCGAGCAGGACAAGGAAATCGAAACCGTTGATGGCTCACTCCCCGCGAGCGTGGTGAAAATTCCGCTGCCCGTGAAAAACGCGGGCCGCTTCCGCTATGAATGGCGCGATGCGGCGGGCGTGGTTTTGTCCACCATCGCGTTCAATGTCGTAGGCCCCGGCGACCAGACGCGCAGCTTGGAGCGCGACACCGAACTCGAACTCACGCTGCCCGACAAAGTGTGGAAGCCCGGCGAGCAGCTCGAAGTCTCGCTGCGCGCTCCGTATGCGGGCGCGGGTCTCATCACCATCGAGCGCGAGAAGGTGCTGGCTGTGCAGTGGTTCAAATCTGACACCGCATCGAGCGTGCAGCACATCACCGTGCCCGAGGGCATCGAGGGCGGCGCATATGTAAACGTCGCCTTCGTGCGTGCACTCGACTCGGCGGAAATTTTCACCAGCCCGCTCAGCACCGGCGTCGCGCCGTTCAAGGTCGCACACGACCGCCGCCAGCTCGCAGTCACGCTCGACGCGCCGGAGCGCGTGCGACCTGGCGAGCGTGTGGCAATCGGCTTCTCCACGCCGCGCCCTGCCCGCGTGATCATCTGGGCCGTGGACGAAGGCATCCATCGCGTCACCAGCTACAAAGCGCCGCAGCCGCTCGTGTCGCTCATCCGCAAGCCGTCGCTCGAAGTCGGCTCATGGCAGTTGCTCGATTTGCTGCTGCCGGAGTTTTCACTGCTTAAAAATGCGAGGGCATTTGGCGGTGACGGCGACGAACCGCCGGAACTGAAGCTCGGCCTCAATCCATTCAAGCGCCGCCGCGCTGCGCCGGTGGTTTTCTGGAGCGGCATCGTCGAGAGCGGCCCGGAACGCCGCGAGATCTTTTACGAAGTGCCCGATTATTTCGCCGGGCGTCTCAACATCATGGCTGCGGCAGTCGCTCCGGATGCAATCGGTGTCGCGGAGAAACAGACCATCGTGAAAGGCCCGTTCGTGCTCACACCGAACGCGCCGTTCTTCGCAGCGCCGGGCGATGAATTCACCGCTTCGCTCACCGTCGCCAACCAGCTCGAAGGCGCGGCTGTGACGGACCAAATCACCATCGCAGCGGAGACAATCGGCGGACTCGAAATCATCGAGAAGCCGCAGACGCCGCTCACCATCGCCATCGGCAAGGAAGTCACCGTGCGCTTCCGCGTCCGCGCAAAGGACGCGCTCGGAAACGCGGAGCTGAAATTTTCCGCAACCGCGGGAAACGAACGTGTAGAGCAGCGCGCCACGATGAGCGTGCGCCCTGCGTCGCCACGTGTGGCATTGGTGCAGAGCGGGTGGTTCCGCAAGGACTCGCACGATGTCCCGATGCAGCGCGACTTCTACGCCGACTTTACGAAACGCGAGGCGGTCGTCTCGACCACGCCACTCGGCCTCGCGCGAGGGCTGGCCGCGTATTTGCGCGAGTATCCGCATGGATGCAGCGAGCAGATCACCAGCCGCGCATTCCCGTGGCTCGTGCTGCGAGACGATGCGGATTTTGGACTGGAAAAAGCGGACGCGGAGAAAACGATCCGCGACACCATCGCGATGCTGCGCACGCGCCAGCAGAAGAACGGCGGCTTTGGCTACTGGAGCCACAGCGGAGACGACGAGGGTTTTGACTACGTGAGCGTGTATGTGACTTTTTTCCTCACGGAGGCGAAGGCGAGCGGCTTCAACGTGCCGGGGCCGATGCTCGACGCCGCTCTGCTTCGTTTGCGGCTGATGGCGGATGCGAAGCTGCCCGAGCCCTGGCGCGATGCGCATGGCCGGTTGCATTACGGACGGACGCGGCACGACGCAGCCATGCAGGCCGCCGCGATCTACCTGCTCACGCGCAACGAGGAAGTGACGACGAACTACGCGCTGAAGATGCGCGATTCGCTCGATGCAAAAGTTCCCACGGCCTTGTGGCAGCGCGATCCCTCCGCAGCGTGGCTCGCCGCGACGTGGCGGATGCTGAAGAAGGACGACGAGGCGAAGAAACTCATCGCCGCACATCGCAAAGCACGCGCCGCCGCGCCGGACGATGATGAGAAACGGTGGTGGTGGAATTACTACTACGAGTCCGCGCTCACACGGGAAGCGATGACTTTCACAGTGCTATGCCGCCACTTCCCGGAAATCGCGGGCACTTTCGGCTACGATGAACTGCGCCCGATTACCGAGATGCTCGAACGCGGGGATTTTCACACGCTGTCCGCCGCATGGTGCGTGATGGCTTTGAAATCCTACTCAGGTCTCACCAAGGCGACCGGCATCAAAGCTGGCATCACGGAGGTCACCGGTGCCGACGCAAAAATTATCGTCGAGCCACGCGCGGGCCTCGTTTCAGCGAGACTCTCGAACAACAAGACCACAGCGCGCTTTGTCCTCACGCGACCCGATCCGGCCATGCACCTCGGTGCGTGGTATCAGACGATTGAAACCGGCTTCGACCGCGTGCTTCCGACTGAGGCCGAGGCGCGCGACATCGAGGTCTTCCGCGAAATCCTCGACGAGCACGGCAACGTGACGGACATGGCGAAAGTCGGCGAGACGCTGCGAATCCGCGTGCGCGTCCGCAATATCAGCAAGACCGCGCAGCCGCATCTCGCGGTGACGGAGCTTCTGCCAGGCGCGTTCGATTTCGCGCCCGCAGGCGAGGAGCGGGCGCTGCGCCCCGGCCTCGGCACGCTGGCCGGCACGGAATACGTGGACGTTCGCGAAGACCGCGTGCTGCTCTTCTGCGACCTCGCCGAACGTGAGACAAAAACGTTCGTGTATTCCATCCGCCCGACGTGCGCCGGTTCATTCGTCGTCCCGCCCGCCTACGCGGAAAGTATGTATGACCGCGCCGTGCGCAGCCGTGGCGTCGCCGCGAAATTCACCGTGCTGCCACGCGAATGAAAAAGCTCTGGCGCTGGTTGAAACGTATCGCGTTCTGCTTCGCACTGCTCGTCGGCGCGCTGTGGATCGTATGGCTGGTGCTGCCGAGGCCGGAGTTACTGCCGCCGGGCGCGGAGTATTCGCGAGTGGTGCTGGATCGCGAGGGGCGTGTGCTTTTCATCACGCTCACCAGCGATGAAAAATACCGCCTGCCCGCGAAGCTTGATGAGCTTTCACCTGAATTGCTCACGGCGACTTTGGAAATGGAGGATCGGCGTTTCTTTTCCCACCACGGCGCTGATCCGCGCTCGCTTGCCCGCGCGGCGTGGGGCGTGGTTTCGGGAAAACGTCTCGGCGGTGGCTCGACGCTGACGATGCAGTTTGCGCGACTGCGCTGGGGGCTGGAGACGCGCTCGATGTGGGGAAAGCTCACGCAGCTTTTCCGCGCGGTGCAAATCGAGCGGCACTACGGAAAGCAGGAAATCGCAGAGGCGTATTTTACGTTCGCGCCCTACGGCGGAAATGTGGAGGGCGCGCCGGCCGCGAGTCTGCTCTGGTGCGGCAAGCCCGCGAAGGAACTCTCACTGCGCGAAGCTGCGGCGCTCAGCGTGCTGCCGCAGAGTCCGACGAAACGACGCCCGCGCGCTGGTCAAAATCCCTCTCTCGCAGCGGCGCAGGGGCGGCTGATGGCGCGGTTGCGCGCGGCACGAGGCGAGGAGTCCAGCGCTCTGGATGCGGAATTCTCGCTGCGTCCGTCGCAGGTTCCGCGATTCGCCCCGCACTATGCGCGGCGGGTGATTGCGCAGGGCGATGTTTTGCAAACCGCTCATCGCACAACGCTCGATCTCCGCCAGCAGCAGACGGTCGAGCGCAGCATCACGGATTTTGTTTCGCGCTGGCACGCCGAGGGGCTTCGCAACGCGGCTGCAATTCTCGTGCACGCGCCAACGCGGGAGGTGCGCGCCTACGTGGGGTCGGCAGAATTTTTAAATGATGCGATCCAAGGACAAGTGGATGGCGTGACTGCGCGACGCTCGCCGGGATCGGCGCTGAAGCCATTCATCTACGGACTGGCGTTTGATGCGGGGTTGATTCAGCCGCGCACACTTCTCGATGATGCGCCTCGGCGTTTTTCGGGCTACAATCCGGAAAATTCCGACCGTGGTTTTCTTGGTCCTATCCCTGCGGCGGAGGCGCTGCGAAGGAGTAGGAATATTCCGGCGGTGGAATTGCTCGCACGCCTGCCGGGCGGTAGGCTGGATAGTTTTTTGCGGGACGCAGGCGTGCAACTCGCGAAGCCACGCGGTGAATACGGACTGTCGCTCGCGCTCGGCGGTGCGGAGGTTTCGCTGGAGGAAGTGGCGATGCTTTATGCGGGGCTTGCAGATGGGCGGGCTGGAAGTCTCTCCTACCCTGCCTGCTGGATCACACTGGATGCGTTGCGCGGGAGTGAAGGCCCGGCGGGGCTGGCTTGGAAGACGGGCACTTCGCACGGCTTCCGCGATGCGTGGGCGTGCGGTGTGATGGGCGATTGGGTGCTTTGCGTGTGGGTGGGAAATTTCGACGGCAAACCGATGCCTGGGCTGTTTGCGCGCGATACCGCTGCTCCACTGCTTTTCCAAACAGTCACGCGACTCGGACTGCGTGCGAAAACTGCACCGCGCCCGTCGGAAATTGTGGATGTGAAACTGTGCGCAATCACCGGTGAACTTGCCGGGCCGCATTGCACGCATTTCACGACTGGAAAGTTCATCGCGGGCGTGTCGCCCATCGCGACATGCACTGTGCATCGCGAAATCACGCTCGCAGACGGCAGGCGCGTCGTGCGCGAATTTTGGCCACCTCACCGACTGGAGCAATTCCGCCGTGCAGGGCTTCCTCGCTCCGCCGCGCCAGACGACACGGGCGTAGCATCCGGCCCTGCACCGCGCATCGTTTCGCCGCAACACGCAATTACCTACGTGCTGCGTCCCGGCGCTGGTGAAAGGAATTCTATCGCGCTCGAAGCGGAGACGGCACCCGGTGTGAAGCGTCTGCACTGGTTCGTCGGTTCGCGTTACCTCGGTGCAGGCACGCCACAGCAACCGCTCATGTGGCAGCCGGAAGTTGGTAATTGGACGATTCAGGCGCTGGATGATGCAGGGCGTTCCGCGTCCGTTTCGCTCACCGTGGCGGCGCTGCCGTGATGGACGTGCAATAATTCGCAAGTGGACTTTGCGCGCAACTTCCTCAATACGGATTTGCTTCGTGATGGCCCTGCTCCTCTACCGCTTGCTTTACCCGCTGGCTTTTCTGCTTGCCGCGCCTTTTTACATGGTGCGACTGCGACGGCGCGAGCGCGGGCGTAGTTCCCAATCAAAGCCGGATGGCTACCACCTCGGCATCGCACAACGCTTTGGACGCTACGATCCAGAATTGCGAGCCCAGCTCGCGGATGGATCCGCGCCCGTGTGGCTGTGCTCGATCAGCGTTGGCGAAACGATAGTCGCGCTAAAGCTCGCGCGCGCATTGCGGCAGCAGAATCCGGCAACGCGGATCGTCATCAGCGTCACCACGAGCACGGGCTACGAATTACTGCTGCGCGAGAAGGCCGGGTGGCTCATCCCGATCTACAACCCGCTCGATTTTCGCTTCGCAGCCCGGGCCGCTTTGAATGTCGTGCGGCCAAGCACGCTGGTGCTTATCGAGGGTGGAATCTGGCCGAATCTTCTCTCGCTCGCTCGCGCACGCGGGGTGCGCACGGTGCTCGCAAGCGCACGGCTTTCGCCACGCAGCGAGCGGCGCTGGCAGAAATTCCGATGGCTCGCCGAACCGGTGTGGCGGCTCTTTGATCTCATCTGCATTCCCACGGACGAGGATGCGGCAAGATTCGCGAGCATCGGCGTGCCTGCGGATAGAATGAAACAGACCGGCAACATCAAATTCGACAACGCGGGCAGTGATGCTCCATCGCGCGAGGCGGAGTTTCGCGCACTCATCACACCGCTAGGCTTCCGCGGTGAAATCATTGTGGCTGGCAGCACATGGGAACCGGAGGAAAAGGCACTCGTTTCCGTGCTTGGCGAACTGCGCAGTGAGTGGCCCGATTTGCGTCTCATCATCGTCCCTCGACACGTAGAGCGTGCGGATGAAATCTTTCGTTCGCTCGCACCGCTCCGTGTCGCGCGCCGCAGTCAGTCATTCACAGGCGAAGCCGATATTCTGCTCGTTGATACCACCGGCGAACTGCGCGACTGGTATCGCTTAGCTACCGTTGTTTTCGTAGGTAAAAGCCTACCAGGTATCGCTGAAGTAGGCGGACAAAATATCGGTGAGCCCGCTGCGCTCGGTCTGCCAGTGGTCGTCGGCCCGCACATGGAAAATTTTCGCGAACTCACCGCACAACTACTTGAAAACAAAGCAGCCATTCGGGTGAGCGAAACGAAAGCGCTCGCCAGCGCCATGCGCACACTGCTTTCAGATGCAAATCAACGAACAGCGATGGGCGAGCGCGCAAAAGCTACCCTCACACCCCACCAAGGAGCCACGGCTCGCACGGTTGCTCTGTTGAACTAACGGTTCTTGCTACCGCTGCCTGTGCTGCTCGGGTCTATGCTGATGGGCAGCTTCACATCCGGGAGATCCTTGAGCGTGAAAGTGAGCACGACGCCGTAGTCGTTCACATTTTTACCGCCTGCGCTGTTGTTGCGGGCGAGGACTCCGAGGCTTGCAACCCAGCTCGATAGATCGCGGTGTAATTCGTAGCGCTGGTTTTGGAGCACCCCATCGTTGAATTCGTAGGTTTCACGGAAGCTGAATCCCCAGTTGTCGTTCAGACGGAAATAGCCGCCAACGTCCAACAATGAACTGTCGCGGAAGAGCACATTTCCATCAAGGTAGCGGTGCCCGACATTGAACTGAACTTTGTCGTTCACAAAAAAATTCGCTCGCGAATTCACCTCCGTGAATCCCTCGTCGAGCAGAGGAAACTGGCTGTCCAAAGTAAAATTCACCCATGTGAGCGGTGCCCAGCGCAGGCGGTTCACGATGTTGCTGAAGGTGCCGAGATCAGGTTCGAGGCCGCCAAATTCAGGACGGTCAAAACGGACATCGAAAAACGTGTCCATTTCGAGCCAGTTGATGGTGTTGTTATCGCGCCGGGTCTGGAGGCGATTGCGCATTCCGAGGCGGAGGATGTTCCAGTCTTGAATCGAGTCTATTGAGTTAAATGAGGGGAATTCAATCGGTGGCGGTTGGGTCGAACGTTGGAGGCGGTCAAACTTCAGGATGTCCCGGCTATCTTCGCCGGCGCGCACAAAGCTCAAATCCATATAAGGCTGCACGACGTGGCGAAGACCATCGAGACCGAGGGTGCGATTCTGCACATCTTCATAAGCGCGCGATGCTTTGAACGACATCTCCAGACCGGCATTCGCCACAGGGCGGAAAACAGAACCTTCTTTCACGAGCCGTTCCGTCACGCGTTTGACGGTCTGTGTCGTGCCGTCGGCGAGCGTTACAGTCACATCGTCCACGAAGGGAGTGATGGCACCGCTTTCCGAATACCAAGTGCCGCGAACGCCAATGCGCGGAACCACGCTCAGCCAGCCACCAAAAGTATGCGGAAGCAGTAACTGATGGAACGTGTCGAAGCGCGTGGCGTCGTAATCTTGCGCGATGGAACTGTCTGCAAAGTTGCGGTTGTAGCGCCCGACACTGGTCTCGCCTTGGTAAAATATCTTCGAGCCAAAAAGCGGC
This sequence comes from Verrucomicrobiia bacterium, assembly GCA_040376335.1. Lineage (GTDB taxonomy): Bacteria > Verrucomicrobiota > Verrucomicrobiia > Chthoniobacterales > Chthoniobacteraceae > SXWH01. The sequence continues at coordinate 13,534 of JBEIQV010000009.1, forward strand.
TGGCGTGTGATGTCCAATGCCAGTTCGGGCAGCCGCTCGGTGCCGTCGAGAAACTCATTCAACTGGCTGCGAACCAAAAATGTCAGCTCGTAGTCGTCACCCAGCTTGGTGAGCGAAAGTGCATTGTCAGGATTTGGGTTTTCCCGGAACTCCCCCTCATAGAAATCCTGCAAAAGCCGCTCATCGCTAAGTTTGTTGATGTCCACGGTTGCGTAGATGTCATCAGTAAAATACTGCCGAGCCTGTAAACTCACGCGGTAGCGACTGGACTCTACAGACTCACGTGCAAGCGCTGTGTTGTTTTCGTCAGGGTTCGAGTCATCCAGAACGTAGCTCCTGAAGCGGCCCCAGTTCTGTTTTTTTTCACCGTCCTCCCATTCCGTCTCGAAGCCGAGCGCTGCGCCTCGCGTGCTGCGCATATCCAGTCGGATGGTGCCGCCCATCGTATCCGAAATTGGGAAGGTATAATTGGTGAGCGCATAGGCACCCCACGTCGAGCTGTATCCCGGCGTGATCGTGAATGCGTTGGCCTTGTTTAGCGATTGGTAGAGATAGGGGAACCAAAACACCGGCGTGTTGCCAATGTAGAGTTTCATGTCCTGAAAAACGACGTGGTCTTTCGGGTAAATGCGCGCGCGCCTCGCTCTGACTGACCAGTCTGGATTCGCGGAATCGCTCGTCGTGAAGACGCCTTCTTTGACCAGATAACCGGTTCCACCGGGGATGTTTTGAAAGCTCGTGCTGGAAAATTTGAAAGGCAGCGACTCGCCACGCGATGAAGCGGCGATGATGTCCTTGGACTCCAAATTATAGACTGCACGCTCCGCCGTCACGAGTTGTCCCTCGCGGTAAATGCGCACGTTCCCCGTCGCGATTACATCGCGCGAGTTCGGGTCGTATTGCGCCTCGTCGCAATAAATCGTCGTCGCACCGTAGGTGATTTGGACATTGCCGGACGCTGTCGAGAGTTGCCCGGAGGCACCCATGCGCTCGGCGGCTATATCAATCGGGATGTCTGAAAACTTCCCAAAAAGATCATCCTCCCCTGCTGGTTGCTGCGCGAACGCGGCACTGACGAGGCCGAAAGTAGCGAGGGCGAGGGCGGTATATTTCATGAACAAGGCGCGGAGGCTAGCGGTGACTCAATGCGCAAGGCAATCGAGAATAAGTGCCCTGTCTCCACGCTCGACACTTGACGTGCTCACGGCCACGTTCCGCGACCCGATGACCGACGCACAACGCACTTTCATTCGCCGTTTCAGCAGCACAGCCGTGCTGTGGACTGCGTTGCTTTGGACAATTTTTACCGGCTGGGAGCCCGGCTTTGTCCTGCTCATCGCGGGGCTGGGGCTGGTCGGACTTTGGGAATATTACTGCATGCTCGATGCCGGAAAGCGCCCGGCTTTCAAAATGTTCGGCATGTTTTGCGGGGCGCTCATGCTCGGCGGCTCATTCTACTGGCTCGCCTGGGCAAAGCAAAAACCGGAGGGGCTCTACAATTTTGAAGTCGGCACGCTGCTCCTTTTCCTCCTCGTCGTTTTCGGGCGACAGATGTTTCTCAAACGCCCCGACCTCGTCCCGCTGGAGACGATGGCCTTCACGCTTTTCGGGCTTTTCTACGTGCCATGGCCATTCAGCTACGTCGCCAAAATCGTCTATCTCACACCGGCGGTGGACGGCCATGTCACCGGCCATTGGTATGTGCTCTTCCTCGTGCTCGTCACGAAATTCAGCGACATGGGCGCGTATCTCACCGGCTCGCTCATTGGTAAGCACCAGCTCGTCCCGCATATTTCGCCGAAAAAAACTTGGGAGGGTTTCTTTGGTGCACTCGCATTCAGCGTCGGCGGCGGCTGCGGGCTTGTCGCGCTGATGCCACAAAAACTTGCGCTCATCAGCTACACCCACGCCATCGTGCTGGGCCTCGTGCTCGGTCTTGCGGCAGTCATCGGCGATCTGGCCGAGTCGCTCATCAAACGAAGCTGCGGCGTGAAGGACAGCGGACGCTTCCTCCCCGGAATCGGCGGCGCGCTCGACCTCATTGATAGCATCCTTTTCACAGCCCCCATGATGTATTTCTACATGCGTTTCATAGTGAGATGAGCAAGCGCCGCGTCGTCATCCTCGGAAGCACGGGCAGCATCGGTGAAAGCGCGCTGAAAGTCGCGCGCGACATCCCCGAGCGAATGGAAATCGTCGGCCTCGCCGCCGGAAAAAACGCCACCCGCCTCGCCGAACAAGTTCGCGAATTCTCCCCAAAGGCCGCCGCGCTCGGAGATCATTCGTCATCCGAAATCCGTCATCCGTCATTCCCCTGCCCTCTGCATTTTGGCGAAGCCGGTCTCATCGAACTCGCCACGCTCCCCGAAGCCGATCTCGTCCTCATCTCCATCGTCGGAACCGCCGGACTGCGCCCTGCGCTCGCAGCCATCGAGGCGGGAAAGGACATCGCCGTCGCGAGCAAAGAAATCCTCGTCATGGCTGGCGAGACCATCATGACGGCGGCCCGCAAACGCGGCGTGAAAGTGCTGCCCGTGGACAGCGAGCACAACGCCATTTTCCAATGCCTCGAAGGTCGCAGTAGCGATCAAGTGCGCCGCATCATCCTTACCGCGAGCGGCGGCCCTTTTCGCCTAAAACCCGCCGCCGAATTGGCGAGCGTGACGCCCGAACAGGCGCTGAAACATCCCACCTGGAACATGGGCGCAAAAATCACTGTGGACTCCGCGACACTCTTCAACAAAGGGCTGGAGATGATCGAAGCGCGCTGGCTTTTCGATGTGGAAATGGCGCGCGTGGACGTCGTCGTGCATCCGCAGAGCATCGTCCATTCGATGGTCGAGTTTGTGGACAACTCCATCCTCGCCCAACTCAGCGCGACTGACATGTGCTTTCCCATCCAATACGCCGTGACGTGGCCCGAGCGCCTGCCGAACCGCCTGCCACCGCTTGATTTCGCCGCACTCGGCGCACTCACATTTGAGCCGCCGCGTTGCGCAGACTTTCCCGCTCTCGACCTCGCCCGCTGGGCTGGCGAAGCCGGCGGCACACTCCCTGCCGTCCTAAACGCCGCCAACGAAATCGCCGTCGCCGCCTTCCTCGATCGCCGCTGCTCCTTCCCCGCCATCTGGCAGACCGTCGAGCGCGTGATGAAAACACACACTCTCATCGCGCACGCCACACTCGAAGAAATCCTCGCCGCCGACCAATGGGCACGCACCTGCGCGAGCGAACTAATGAACAAACGGCGTGAAACTCTGTCCACACCTGCCTAAATAACCATCCACATGTTTTTCAGCGTCCTCAAATTTATCGGCATCTTTCTCGAAGTGGTGCTGTTGTTTAACTTCGTCATCTTCTTCCACGAACTCGGCCACTTCCTCGCTGCAAAATGGCGCGGACTCATCGTGGAAGAGTTCGCAATTTGGTTTGGAAAACCAATCTGGCGGAAAAAAATCGGTGGCGTCTGGTTTGCGCTGAACTCCATTCCATTCGGCGGATACGTGAAGCTACCGCAACTAGCAAATGGCGACATCGAAGGCTCAACGGAATATCCAGCGGGGACGATTCCCGTCGCAAAGCCGAAGGACAAAATCATCGTCGCCGCTGCCGGGCCGCTGTTCTCTTTTTTGCTAGCGTGCATTTTCGCAGTCATCGTCTGGCAAATCGGCTACCCGATGCGCGAAGAAGCGAGCACGACTGTCATCGGTTTTGTCGCTAAGGATTCGCCTGCGGAAAAGGCGGGTATGAAAGCGGGCGACAAGATCGTCTCGGTTGATGGCATCCCGGTGAAACGTTGGATTGGTCAAGGAAACGACGCGATTATGTGGCGCGTCGTGCGCAGCGAAGGCGACACGGTGCCGGTGGTGGTTATTCGCGACGGAAAAGAACTGAAACTGGACACCTCACCAACCCGCCCGGAGAAGACTATTTTAACGCGGCGCAAAACGCGCGAACTCGGAATCGCACCAGCGACAACACCGTTCGTCAGCAAAGTGGATCCGAACAGCCCCGCTGCAACTGCAGGTCTTTTGCCCCGCGATTTTATCACCCATGTGAACGGGCAAGAACTCGTCACCCCGAATGGAATCTCCGACTATCTCGCAGAGAATCCGTCCGAGGAGTTGGAACTGACAGTTGAGCGTGGTGCGAAGAACAACGCCAAGATTCTCAAAATCCCTTTCCGCCCAAACCTTCCGATCATCGGCCACATCGAGCCTGACAGCCCGGCAGAGCGTGTGGGCCTCAAAAAAAATGACGTCGTGCTGAGCATAGACGGCAAGCCGCTCAAATCCTCGACGGCTCTTTTGAAATACGTGCAGGGGCAGAAAAAGGAGCCGATGAAATTTGTCGTGGAGCGTGATGGAAAGGCACTGCCGGAAATCACGGTGACTCCTGCCGAGGCGAAGCTGGAGGAAGGCGGAACACGCCCCCGCATCGGGATCGCATTCGATGATAAATTCGGAATCACCTACGATCCTTACGGAAAAGGCGACACACGACATCCGGGGCCTGTGGAGCAAATCCGTGCGAGCGCGACCGCTATTTTTAACACGTTCGGCGCAGTCACGAGCAGCAAGAGCGACATCAGCATCCAGCATCTCGGCGGACCGGTGATGATGATGCGCGTGTATTATCTTTTGTTTGAACAAACAGATGGTTGGAAGCTCGCGCTCTGGTTCTCCGTCATTCTCAACGTGAACCTCGCCTTGATGAACCTGCTGCCGATTCCTCCGCTCGACGGTAGCCACATTACCTTTGCCACCATCGCCGCGCTGAAAGGCAGACCCGAAGCCGCCGACGAACTTGCGAACAGCAAACCCGTGCAATGGTTCGTCACCGCCGGAACGATGCTCATTCTCGGCTTCATGCTCTACGTGACTTTCTTCGATTTGCAGGACGTTTTCGGCGGACGAAAGTCGGACAAATTCCCATACGCCGACAAAGCCCAGGCCGATGCCCCGGCCAAGTAGCGCGATGGAATACTGCCCTTCGCCCTACAGCTACCGGCGGCGGAAATCGCGGGTCGTCCGCGCCGGCGGAGTCGCCATCGGCGGCGAAAATCCCGTGCGCGTGCAGAGCATGATCACGTGCGATACGATGGACACCGCCGCGTCCATCCAGCAGACACTCGACCTCGTCGCCGTGGGTTGCGAAATCGTCCGCATCACCGCACCCACCGTCAAAGACGCCGCGAATCTCCAGCACATCGTCGCCGGACTCCGCGAGCGCGGCTGCAACGTTCCCATCGTCGCCGACATTCATTTCAAACCCGAAGCCGCGATGGAGGCCGCGAAGTGGGTGGAGAAAGTCCGCATCAATCCCGGCAACTACGCCGACTCGAAAAAATTTGCGGTCAAGGAATACACCGACTCCGAATACGAAGCTGAGCTGGGCCGCATTCGCGAACGCTTCGCGCCGCTCGTGAAATTTTGCAAAGAGCACGGACGCGCGATGCGCATCGGCACAAATCACGGTTCGCTTTCGGATCGCATTATGAACCGCTACGGCGACACGCCGCTCGGCATGGTCGAAAGCGCGCTGGAATTCGCCCGCATCGCCCGCGAACTCGACTATCACGAATTCGTCTTCTCGATGAAATCGAGCAACCCGAAGGTGATGATCGAAGCGTATCGGCTGCTCGTGGCGCGGCTGGCGCAGGAGGGAGCAGACTGGAATTATCCGATTCACCTCGGTGTGACCGAGGCTGGCGATGGCGAGGATGCGCGCATCAAGAGCGCCATCGGCATCGGCTCGCTGTTGCTTGATGGCATCGGCGACACGATTCGTGTTTCGCTCACCGAAGACAGCGTTCACGAAATTCCCGTCGCAAAAAAGTTAGTCGCCTGTGCATCGGGCATCGCGCCGACTTCACCAAAAGTCGAACCAACACCAAAGCACGATCCTTTCACTTACCGCCGTCGCGAGACACAGCCCGTGACCGTCGCAGGCACGGAGATTGGTGGCGAGCACGTGATGAAAGTTCTCACCACGCCGGAAATTTTCGCCGCGCTCGCACACAAGATCGATCAACTCGGCGACTACAAACCTGACGGCGCGCTCGACCGCGCACGCAATGCAACCGGCGTCGTCGAAGTGGACCCCGAGGACGACGCGGCCATCGCCGCGCTCAACACCTCGCCCGATCCACAACTCGTCACCGTCCGCCCGCTCTCGCGACTTACACACCCGACCGTCGCCTTTCGCACACTCGCGGCGAAGCTCGATGAACGGCACCCCATTCTTCTCACCGAAGACCTCTACTCACGCGAAGAACGCGGCACGCAGCCAGACTTCGTGGATTACCTCCTCGAAACTTCCGCGACGCTCGGTAGTCTCATCTGCGACGGCATCGGCGACGCCGTGCTGCTCACCCGCTGGGACGGCCCCGGCCAGCTCCTGCGCGTTTCTTTCAATCTGCTGCAAGCAGCCGGAGCGCGCATCTTCAAGACCGACTATGTCGCGTGCCCGAGTTGCGGACGCACGCTGTTCAATTTGCAGGAAACGACCGCGCTCATCAAAGCCGCTACCTCACATCTCAAGGGCGTGAAAATCGCTATCATGGGCTGCATCGTCAATGGCCCCGGCGAAATGGCCGACGCGGATTTCGGCTACGTCGGCGGCGCGCCTGCGAAGATCAATCTCTACGTCGGCAAGAAGCCCGTGAAGTTCAACATCCCGCAAGCCGAGGCCGTCGCGCGCTTGGTGGATTTGATCAAAGAGCACGGCAAGTGGGTCGAGCCGGCATAAAACCGCCGCGCTTGCATCGCGGAGCACGCATCCTGCATTCTCCCGCCTCCATGCCGCATCGTTTCGCCATTCTCTGTGCATGTATTTTTGCGCTCACCGCATGTGATCGCAAACCCACACCCGCCCCCGCGACCCCGACTCCGGCTCCCACGCCAACACCCGCACCGACACCAAAACCAACTCCGACTCCGGGCCCACGCCAACGCCGACTCCGACGCCGTATGTGCCGATGAAGAGCTTGATGACGGGGAATATTTTCAACGGCATTCATTTTAAGGCGAACCTCGAAACAAGCATCGGCACGACAGCGACGGCTGAAAGAAACACGAACGAGTCCTACACCGTCGAAGTGAACGTGAAGGTGAAAGTGCCCAAGGCGCATCAACAACTCGATGAGTTGCAAAAGCTGAACGACAAACTCGGAGCCGTGCTGCCCGGACTCGTGGAGATGCTGCCGACTGCGAAGGTATCGCCAGAGTTTGAGGAATTATATCGCAACAAAATCAACTCGCTGCGGTCGAATTTAAACAGGCTCGACCAGCTTCTCTCGCGGCACAATTTCTACGACTGCGAGACGATGCTCGACCTCCAGCATCCGGTCACCAAGCGCAAAGCCCTGCTCATTCAAGCGGACATGGACGTGGACACGGACGGCTCCGACGGCGACCGCATCCTGCCCGCCGACGGAAGCTCGCGGACATTCCAGCCTTTCACCAACTACCACTGGGAGAAAAAAACGCCGGTGCCGAATCCATGCGTAGCTGTCTGGGAAAAACGCATCACTGAAAACGAAGCGAAGCTAAAAGATCCCAAGAACGCGACAGAAGCACCCAAGCTGAAAGCGGACATCGCACGCCTGCGCTCGGAGATTAAGGACATGCAGATGTTCAGCTATCTCGTGGGAGTGGCAGATCCGTTTATTGTGCTGCCGACTGCAATGTTTAGAAAAAACCGCGACGGTTACACTCCGACCATCGGCGACTACTGCGTGGTGATTATGGACGGGACACTGTATCCGGCAGTCGTAGGCGACAAAGGCCCGCAGGCGAAAATGGGAGAAGCCTCACTGCGCATCTGCAAACAAATCAACGCCAGAGCCAATGGAGGTAACCGCCCGATCAACGATCTCAAGGCGACCTATCTCGTCTTCCCCGGCACCGCTGAAAAACTCGCGCCCCCCAACCTCGCTCAATGGCGCGCCCGCTGCGAAGCGCTGCTGAATGAAGTCGGGGGAATCGGTGGCGAACTTTTCACCTGGCAGGACATCACCCAGCCCTCCGTGCCGCCCACACCACCACCCGCGGCAGTCCCGCCAGCACCACCAGTTTCACCGACGCCGACACCCGCTTCTCCAACACCTCCCGGCGCACCCGACGCGCCACCAGTAAACCCAACTCGTTGAATAGAGAGCAAGGGGCGATGACATTCCTGTCGCAGAACTGAGCCGTGCGGAGCGCCTAATACGGTTTATTCGATCCCCAGCTTCATCTTTCCCTCTGCGGAAATCATGGAGGGATTCCACTGCGGATCCCAAGTGAGTTCGACGCTGGCGCTGGCGACTCCGGGGACGGTGAGGATGCGCTGCTCGGCGTCGGCGGCGAGCGTGGGGCCCATGCCGCAACCGGGGGCTGTGAGCGTCATTTTCACAGCGATGCGCTGGCCTTTTCCGCTTGGGTCTTCGCTCACGGCGACATCGTAAATGAGGCCGAGGTCCACGATGTTCACAGGAATCTCCGGGTCGTAGCATTCGCGGAGTTGTGCCCATACTTTCTCGATCTCAAACGGCCCTTCGGCAGCGGCTGGCGCTGCGACTTCGCGACCGAGCGCATCTGCGTCGGCGCCCTGAATGCGAAAGATTCCGCCGCGATCCGGCGCGACGACGGTGAATGAGCCGCCGAGTTCCTGCATGATTTGCACGAGCGACTGCGCGGGCAGCGTGGTCACGAGACCCTCGGGGATTTTAATCGCCTGCACATCGCGAGTGAGCGCCAGATAGCCGTCGGAATTCATCGCGCCACGCTAACTGCAATGAGCAGAGCGGCGAGAGTTTTCGCACTCGCCAATGGTGCGGAGGCTGCTTATTCCACGGGTGGACTTTCCGTAACTATGAAAATGACCGCTCTGCTCTTCCTGTTCGCCGCCATCACACTCGCCGGTTGCTCTCGAGATGGTTTCTCATCCGGTGTGAAAGTGGTGAGCGTGAACACCACTCCGCGCAGACCGACCATAGTCCTGTCGCCAGAAAGGGCGAATTCCTTCTCCAGCATGGCGAAAGAGCGCAACGGCTGGGTCGAGGGGCAACTCCGCACTTCCATCACACGCGAGCTTGCAGAGAGCGGACGCTTTCAACCGGCGAAGGGCAACGGGGACGACGGGCAGATTGTTTTCAACAGCATCCGTCACGGTTTGCTCGAAGTCAGTGCGAACAACTATGCGGCACAACTCACGGCTGATGTTTCGCTCGTCGGGAAGAATGGAAAAACCATCAGCAACCGCGACCTCACCGCGACTGCGGGACTGATTCATACGCTGGCGGAATTTGAAGACTCGAAAGTTTACGAAGAGGCACTAACCAACGCGGCAGATAAGATCGCACTGGAACTCGTGCACGATCTGTAGTCGCTACGCGAAAAGCACTTCGAGAGCCCGCGACTTTGCGTTGATGAGTTCGTTGGCCTTTTCACGCGCAAGCGCGTAGTCGCTGCAAAGTCCGTAGAGCGCCTCCTCTGCTTCCTCGAAACGCCCGAGCTGACGCAACGCCTCGGCGCGGAAGAGCACAAACTCATGGTCGCCTCCCTCCAGCATCACGATGAGGCGTTCAAGATTTTCTATCGCCTCGTTTGAGGTCGGATAGCGCCCGCTGCTTTCGAGTTTGCGAAAGCGATCATTGCCACGCCACCACGCATGGACGCGCAGTTCGACTTCTTGCTCAGGCGTCTTCGCGAGCCCTCCACTGAGCGCGGCGAAATAGCCGGCTTCGTCGAGCGATTGCATGTGCGGAGCGTTTACCCATCCATCTGGCGGCGGTGCGCCAGGCTCCGCTTGCTCGGGTTTTTCAAACAGCGCAAAACGCGGCACTCCTCCTTCCGGTTCCATGCCGACGGGGTCAATCATCCCGATTTCCTTGCACTCCGCAACCCAGTGAAGCTGCGAGCAAGCATGGCATCGCACGACGTTCGGCTGGCGGGGCGCGTGAGGGAATTGCTGATAGCCATCCGTCCACGAAATCGCACCTTCAGCCTCGCTGCTCGCGAGTGTAAATAGCCGCGAAAGCGCGCCGCAGTGCGGGCAACCAAGAATGAGATCCGGACCGGGAATCATGCGCGCAGACTGAGCGCAGTGGGGTTATGGCGCAAGCCATGCGAGTGCTCGGGGTGAAAAGAATCGCGCCGACTCAGGTTTTCCCGAGTCGGCGCTGGATTCTTTGCGGGCGTGTTGCCCTGCTGATTTATACGGCTTTCTCGCCGGTCTCTTCCGTGCGGATGCGCACGGCTTGATCGACGGTGCTAACGAAGATTTTTCCGTCGCCAATTTTGCCGGTTTTGGCGGATTTGACGATGGCTGCTGTAGCCTGGTCCACGAGATGATCGGGAACGACGGTTTCCAGTTTGATCTTCGGCAGGAAGTCCACGGTGTATTCCGAGCCGCGGTAGATTTCGGTGTGGCCTTTTTGGCGTCCGAATCCTTTGACCTCGGTGACGGTCATGCCTTCGATGCCGATTTCGGCAAGGGCGTCTTTTACTTCCTCAAGTTTGAATGGTTTGATGATTGCTTCGATTTTTTTCATGGCGTGTTGTTTTTGGTTCGCTGATTTGAGGTGTCCGACTCGGGTGCCTTTACCCATCACCCGGGCCGGGTTTCCCCCCTACATGATTCTTAGAGGATGTAGCCCTCCTCTTGGTGATCGGTGATGTCGAGACCGGCGGTTTCTTCCTCCGGAGTCGGACGCAGGCCGGTGATTGCCTTCACGATGAACGTGATGACGATTGTTCCCACGATGCTGAGAACCAGCGTAATTGCGACGGCGGTGAGTTGGCTGGTGAGCAGTTTCCCACTATCGAGGACTGCCGCACCATCGGCACCCAGTTTGGCGAGGCCGTTCTTGAGTGCGTAGTCGGCACCGACGAGGTTCGTATTCCCGGAGTCCACGGTGGCGAGCAGCCCCGTGAGGATTGCACCGAGCGTTCCGCCGACTGCGTGGACGCCAAAAGTATCCAGCGCGTCGTCGTAGCCGAGCTTGGATTTCACGACCATGACAAAGAAGTAAGGCACCACAGCGGCGAGGACGCCGATGAGCATTGCGCCGTTAGCAGTCACGAAACCGCAAGCAGGCGTGATGACCACGAGCCCGGAGACAATACCCGAGCATATGCCGAGGATGGAGGCGTGACCTTTGAGGATTTTCTCAATAACGCCCCATACGAAGCCAGCGGTGGCTGCGGCGAGCGTGGTGGTCATGAAGGCGCTGCCAGCGATCCCGTCTGCGGCGAGCGCCGAGCCAGCGTTGAAGCCATACCAGCCGACCCAGAGCATTCCCGTGCCGACCATGCAGAGCACCATGCTGTGCGGGGCCATCTTTTCCTTGCCGAAGCCGACTCGTTTGCCGAGCAGGATACAAAGGACGAGCGCGCTCCAACCGGAAGTCATGTGAACGACCGTGCCGCCCGCGAAATCAATCGCTGGGATTCCGGCGTCAGCGTTCCAAACGCCGTTCATGAGGCCCGTGCCGCCCCATACCATGTGGGCCATTGGGAAATAAATCACGAACATCCAGATGGTGACGAAAAGGATGATTGCAGAGAACTTCATGCGCTCAGCGATGGCGCCCACGATGAGTGCCGGAGTGATGATGGCGAACATGAGCTGATACATTGAGAACACGTTCTCCGATGGCCAGGCTGTGTAGGTCGTGTTTGGTTTTCCATCCACGTCCTTGAGGAAGAAATTCTCCGTGCCACCGAGGATTTTCCCGAGGAATCCTTTGTCATCACCGGTAAAGTTTGTGCCGAAGACTAGGCTGTAACCCACCGCCCACCAAAGGATGGTGACGAGGCCCGCGATGCCGAGGCACTGCGCGCATACGGAGAGCACGTTCTTCTTACGAACCAGGCCGCCGTAGAAAAGGGCGAGGCCCGGGAGCGTCATGAAGAGCACCAGTGCGGCGCAGATCATCATGAAGCCGTTGTGACCCGGGCCGGGCACATCTTTCAACACGCCGGTTGGCGCGAGGTTGTTGAAGTATTGCAGAATGTCCGCGATTTTTTCCGAATCGGTCGGCTCCTTCTTTTCTTCGACTTTGGGTTCTTCTTTCTTTTCAGCTGCGGGAGCTGCCGCTGGAGCTGCTGCTGCCGGAGCTTCCGGCGGCTTGGCGTCCTGGGCGGACATTGTTGTGGTTCCGAATCCCCACACCATAGCCGTGGCAAGTGCGAGGTTCGTTATTTTACGGAGTAGTTTCATGCTTTGGGTTGTTGTTTGTTTTTTTAGTGTCCCGCCGCTGCTGTTTAAAAATCGCCAATGGCATTGGCGCATTCACAGACAAACAGTGGTGCAGGTTGCGCCGCGCCCTTAGCAACGGCCATGCCAGCCCCAGAAAAGCGGCCGTTTTACAGAGGAAAATAGTTCAAATCGTGTTTTCACCACCAGCCACCCAGATGCGCAAAAATAGCCATCCGCGTCCATGATGAGCAAAACGCGACACCCCTCTCGCTGTCCGAAATTCGGTAAACCGCATGCATGGCTCCCAATCACGCTTTTGAGCACCAAATCACAGCGGCATTCCGACCAAAACTTTGTGAACTCCGTGCGATGTTTCATCGTTTTTGAATTCAGTCTGGGCAGCGCGCCAACGTCCGCACCAATGACCAATGGATCGCAGCGCCAGCTCGTTCCTCTCGCACGGGGATGGGGCGTAGCCCCTAAATAAATTGGTCGGCATAGGTTGCTAATGGCAGTCTTTCGTTTCCATGCTTCGTCACGCCTTTGCTCTGTCTGTCTTTTTATCCGGCCCGCTTTTGATGGGAGCGGTTGATTACAGCCGCGATGTGCGGCCGATTTTGTCGGACCGCTGCTTTGCGTGTCATGGGCCCGACGGGGAGAAGCGCAAGGCCGGCTTGCGGCTCGATACGTTTGAAGGGGCGACGGCGGTTTTGAAAAGCGGGGACCGCGCCGTGGTGCCGGGGAAATCGAAGGAGAGCACTGTGTTTGAGCGGATTCACAGCACGGACGAAGAGGAAATCATGCCTCCGCCGAAGCTGAATCGCCCGCTGACGGAAGCGGAGCGCAGAGTGCTGGTGCGCTGGATCGATGAAGGCGCGGTTTACGCGAACCACTGGGCGTTCGTTGCGCCGGTCAAGCACACGGCACCGCCCGTAAAAA
>JBEIQV010000102.1:0-10581 GCA_040376335.1 Verrucomicrobiia bacterium
CTAATGCGTCCACGATTTCATCGTCAAATTCGTAGAGCGTCGCTTCGATGGCGCGAACACCGTCGCGCTTTTCACAACAACGGGAGACGAAAGCGGCGGTGAGTGCGCCAGCACCAGCGCCAGCGTCAAGTAGCCTCACCGTTCGCGGAAGCGGCCCGAACATTCCAGCCATGAAGTCAGCCAAAGGCGGGGCGGTGAGAAACTGTCCAAGTTCCTCCTGCCTGCTTCTCGGATGTTCGATGACCGCAGCTTTCATAATATCACGCTATCAAACTCAGTTCCGTTTCACCACAGAACAAAATGAGTTCGTCAAATTCGCGGGTGGAGGCGGCTTCATTGTGGAACTGTTCGAGAATGGAGAAGCAGGAAAGTTTCATCGAGCGAGCAGGAACGTGCAGAGCGGACGTTGAACGCTTGCGAGAAACCACGAAAGCGCGGGGAGGGCAAGGAGGGAAGCGCGCTTCGCGCTGTGACTGGTGACGGGCGGGCGCTTTATTCCAAATAGCTCTTCGCAAACTTCCACCCGGCATAGGCGCCTGCGATGCTTCCGACGCCGGAGAGTAGAAAGGCGGTCATGGTGTCGAACCTCTCGCCGAGCCACCAACCTATGGCGCCGCCCACGTTGACGCCGACGAATATGCAGAGCTTCATGCTGCCAGCATAAGCACGAAGGGAGCCCCGCACTTATCCAACCCGCAGACTTCAGGCGCGTGCGGAGCGTTGCCAAGGGTAGGAGGCAGGGGCTATGGAAGCTGGGATGTCCATCCACCGCCGAGCGCTTGCTTATTTCCGTCCGCATGTCGGGCCGACGTTTGCGGCGATGCTGCTGACGCTTTTGGCGAGTGCTTTCAATCTGCTGCGTCCGTGGCCGCTGGCGTTCATCGTGGATAAACTGCTGCCTGCGGCGTCGCATTCTCCGCACGGGCTGGCGGTCTGGGGGCACGACCTCGGGGCGTGGAGCGCGCCTGCGATTCTCGGCGGGGTGTGCGCGATGATGGTGGTGCTGCATTTGCTCGCGGGTGGCATCGGCTATTTTGTGAATGTGCTGACGCTGCGGGTGGGGCTGCACGCGCTGCTGCGGCTGCGCACGGAGCTTTACGCGGGGCTGCATTCGCTGCCGCTGAAATTTCACGACCAGCGGCGGAGTGCGGACAGTTCGTTCCGCGTGGCCTACGATTCGCAGAGCATCCAGGCGATTTACAGCAAGTGGTTCTTCATTTTCCAAAGCACGATCTCGCTGGTGGGGACGTTTGCGACGATGTGGATTTTTGACTGGCAGATTGCGCTGCTGTCGCTGGTGGTGGTGCCGTTCATGGTGATGGCGATCCGCATTTTCGCGCAGCGCATCCGCAATGAGAGCACGGTGATCGCAGAGAAGGAGAGCGCGGTGCTGACGGTGGCGCAGGAGGGGCTCAGTTCGGTGAAGATGGTGCAGGCGTTTGGCCGCGAGGAGCACGAGGTGGCGCAGTTCCGGACGAGCGCAAACCAGAGTCTGGAAGCGAGCATGCGCCTGAACGCGACCTCGATGAAAAGTGCGCTGCTCGTGGGGACGCTCATCGCGGCAAGCTCGGCGATGATCTTTTACATCGGCGCGAAGCACGTGATGGAGGGGACGCTGACGGTGGGGCAAATCTGGTATCTCTCGACGCTGCTGCTGATGCTCTACCAGCCGCTCGAAGCGCTCACGCAAGTGGCGTCGGCGCTGCAAAGCGCGGCGGCGGGCGCGCAGCGGTGCTTCGAGGTGCTGGACCGCGAGGATGATGTGCCGGATTCGCCGACGGCGACGGTGCTGCCGGTGGCGAAGGGCGAGCTGGTATTCGAGCACGTAGCATTCGGCTATGACCCGGAACGGCTGATCATGCGCGATGTGAATCTGCGCATTTCGCCGGGGCAGACGGTGGCGTTTGTCGGCGGGACGGGCGCTGGAAAGAGCACGCTGCTTTCGCTGGTGCCGCGCTTTTACGATCCGACGGCGGGGCGCGTGTTGATTGACGGACACGACCTGCGCGACGTGACGAAGAAATCGCTGCGCGCGCAAATCAGCATCGTCTTGCAGGACACGCTGCTCTTTTCCACGACGGTGCGGGAGAACATCGCCTACGGGCGGCCCGATGCGACCGAGGAGGAAATCATCGAGGCCGCGAAGCGGGCGCAGGCGCATGAGTTCATCATGGCGATGCCGGGCGGCTACGCGGCGCAAGTCGGCGAACGCGGCGGGCATCTCAGCGTGGGGCAGCGGCAGCGCATCGGGATAGCGCGGGCTTTTTTGAAAAACGCGCCGGTGCTCATTCTCGACGAACCGACCAGCGCGCTCGATCCGACGACCGAGGCTGCGATCATGACCACGCTCGAAGAACTGATGCGCGGGCGCACCACGCTCATCATCACGCATCGCATCGCCACGGTGCATCGCGTGGAAAGCATCGTCGTGCTCGGCGAAGGCACGGTGCTCGAACAAGGGCGCGGCCCGGAACTCGTCGAGCGCGGCGGGCATTACGCGAAGCTCTACCATTCGGCGAATCTCACGTAGTCCCCTGCCCTGCGGCTTGCCAGCGTGCCGCCTGCCAGCTTCACTCCGCGCCTTATGTCAACGCTCTGGGATCGCTTTCAAAAATACTACGTGGCCAATGATGAACTCGGCGTGTCGCTGGACATCAGCCGCATGAGTTTCACCGACGAGTGGCTCGCGGGCATGGAGCCAGCGGCGCAAAAGGCGTTGGCGGCGATGTGCGAGCTGGAGCGCGGGGCGATTGCGAACCCGGACGAGAAACGGATGGTCGGCCACTACTGGCTGCGCTGCGCAGAGCTTGCGCCGACGTCGGAGTTACGCGACGAAATCGGGAATTGCTACGCGTCCATCCGGCAGTTCGCGCTCAACGCGCACAAGAGCGGCAAATTTACCGACGTGCTCGTGATCGGCATTGGCGGCTCGGCGCTCGGGCCGCAATTCGTGGCGGACGCACTCGGCACCAGCGCGGATAAAATGCGGCTGCATTTCTTCGACAACACCGACCCGCAGGGAATGGATCGCGTGCTCGAAACTCTCACACCACGCTTCGAGCACACGCTGGTCGTTGTCATTTCAAAAAGCGGCAGCACACCGGAAACGCGCAACGGAATGCTGGAGGCCGAGGCCGCCTACAAGCGCGCTGGCATCCCTTTCAACACGCACGCCGTCGCCGTGACGGGCGTCGGCTCGCAGCTCGATCAATATGCGTCCGCTGCGAAGTGGCTCGCGCGTTTCCCGATGTGGGACTGGGTCGGTGGTCGCACGAGCGTGATGAGCGCTGTGGGTCTCGTCCCGCTCGCGCTGCAAGGCGTGAATGTCGGCGGAATCCTGCAAGGCGCGGCGGCGATGGATGTATGGACGCGCGTCGGCGAGACGCTAAAAAATCCCGCGATGCTGCTCGCGCTGATGTGGCACTTCGCAGGCGGAGGCAAAGGCGCGAAGGACATGGTCGTGCTGCCATACAAAGACCGGCTCTGTCTTTTCTCGAAATACCTCCAGCAACTCGTGATGGAGAGCCTCGGCAAAAAGCACGATCTCGATGGTAAAGTCGCCGAACAGGGCATCGCTGTTTACGGCAACAAAGGCTCGACCGATCAGCACGCCTACGTGCAGCAACTCCGCGATGGTGTGAATAATTTCTTCGCCACGCTCATCGAAGTGCGCAAGGCGCGCGACACTGCGAGCATGGAAGTGGAACCCGGTGTGAATTGCGGCGATTACCTGCAAGGTTTCCTGCGCGGCACACGCACGGCGCTTTTCGAGGGCGGGCGCGGGAACATCACCGTGAGCATTCCCGAAGTGAACGCGAACACCGTGGGCACGCTCATCGCGCTTTACGAACGTGCCG
The DNA here is from genome assembly GCA_040376335.1 of Verrucomicrobiia bacterium. Lineage (GTDB taxonomy): Bacteria > Verrucomicrobiota > Verrucomicrobiia > Chthoniobacterales > Chthoniobacteraceae > SXWH01. The sequence continues at coordinate 3,858 of JBEIQV010000102.1, forward strand.
TTGGTTTCTACGCGTCGCTCGTGAACATCAACGCCTACCATCAACCGGGCGTCGAGGCCGGCAAGAAAGCCGCAGCGAGCGTGCTGAAAACACTGCTCAACACTCGCGCGGCTCTCACCGCACAGCCGCAGAGCGCTGCGCAAATCGCCGCAAACACCGGCGAAGATGCGGAGTCCGTTTTCCACGCGCTCACGCATCTCTCGACGAACGACGCGAAGGTGAAACGTGTATCCGCCGGAGCACCCGGAGCGCAGACGTTCGCACTCGTCTAAGGCGCGCGTTTGCCACGGGACATGGGACATTTTGCAAAAACACTCAGCGACATCTCCGCGCGACTGAAGGCCGAGGGGCGCTTCTCTTTCGACGCCCGTGTGGCTGAGTATAACAAGGTGCTACGCGCCGAGGAATCCAGACTGGCTGAAGCGCAGGAGACACAGGGCGGGCTGGAGGGCGGACGACTCCGCGCAGAGATGATTGATGACTGGCTTTGTCATCTCATGGAGGAGCAGTTCGATGCGCTCGCGGCATCGGGTAAAAAAGTGCCGCGTCTCGCTTTGGTCGCGCTTGGTGGCTACGGACGACGAGAGCTGAATCCCAAAAGCGACATCGACCTGACCTTTCTCCACGCAGGTGGCGCGCAGCTTCCGCCGGGCGTGGAGCAAATCGTGAAGGAGTCGCAGCACATCATCTACGCGTGCGACTACACGCCAAGCTGCCCCACGCGCAGCCTCGACGAGACGATGGCGGAGGCAAACAAGGAGATGCAGTCGCGCACCGCGATGCTCGAAGCGCGCCTGCTTTATGGCGACGAGGAGTTGTTTGCGAGGTTCGAGCAGCGCTTTCAAAAAGAGTGCGTGAGCGGGCACGCGGACAGATATTTGAAAGCACGCGTCGAGGATCAGGCAGCGCGCCACGCGAAATACGGACACACCGTCTATATGCAGGAGCCGAACATCAAAAACGGATGCGGCGGCCTGCGCGATTTCCAGAACCTGATGTGGATGGCATATTTCAAATATGGCGTGCGCACGACAGGCGAACTGGTGGAAAAGAAATATCTCAACGAGGCCGAGCAGCGTGAAATTGACAGCGCCTACGAATGGATTTTTCACCTGCGCACCGAGCTTCACCAGCTCACACAGCGTCACACGGATGTGATCATGGTGAACCAGCAGCGCGACCTCGCGGATCGTCTTGGATACAAGGAAAAGTTCCCGGACGTGCTGCGCCGCACAGAGGCCTTCATGCGCGATTACTACAATCACGCACGGGCCATTTACGAAATCACCGAGCTCGTTTCAGAGCGTCTCGCGCTACCGATGCCGGATGAACCAAAGCCCCGTGGCTTTTTCAATTTCCTCCCCTTCCGCAGACACAAAGCGAAGCACGAGGAATTCGATGGATTTGTCGCCTATGATGGCAGGATGCACTACCAGCACCGCCACATTTTCCGTGAGGACAAGCCGCGTATGATGCGTCTGTTTCATCACGTCCAACAACGCGGATTGCGCATGTCGCCGGAACTGCGACAGCTCGTGCGCAGGCGCCTGAAGTATGTGGATGCAACGTTCCTGCACATGCAGGAAAACCGCGAGGTCTTCATCGAAATCCTGCGCCACAAGGGGGAAGTCGGACACGTGCTGCGTGCGATGCACCGGGTGGACTTTCTCGGGAAATGGATGCCCGAATTCGGCAGCGTAACAGCGCTTGTTCAGCACGAGTTTTTTCACCGCTACACGGTGGACGAGCACACGCTCGTCTGCATCGAAAAGCTCGATACACTGCTCGATACCGACGAAAAGAAATTCGAGGGCTACAAGGAGCTTTTTCAAAAGGTCGAGGACACCAGCGTGCTCTATCTCGCGCTGCTGCTTCACGACACAGGCAAGGCCGCAAACAGCCGTCACCACAACGACGTAAGCGCCGAAAACGCCAGCAAGGTCGCCAAGCGACTGCGCTTTTCACGCGACCAGCGGCAGATGCTCACCTTCCTAGTGGACAGCCACGATATCCTCGCCAAGACCGCACGTCAGCGGGACCTTCAGGACGAATCTACCATCGAGGAATTTGCAGGCATCGTGCAAAAACAGGAATGGCTCGATGCGCTGATGCTCATCACCGTTGCGGACGGCCTCGGAGTCGGCGACGACAAACTCTGGAACGACTGGACGCAATCTCTCGTCTGGCAGCTCTATCGCAGTGCATCCCAGTTTTTCGCAGACAGCGACGGCTTTCACAAACAGCGGCAGGTCGAGAGACACGACTTGCTCGCCTGCGTATCGAAGCAGCTTCCCAGCGACTACGATCTGGAACTCAGTGCTCACTTTGAGGCGATGCCGGATCGTTATTTTCAAAATAACATCGCGACAAACATTGCGGCACACATTCGGATGTTTCGTGAGTTTCTTGAAACCCGATGGGCGAGTGACGAACACGCTCTCAGCCCGGTCATCCGCTGGGAATCGCGGGAAAATGCAGGGCACAGCAAGCTCCACATCGTCACATGGGATCGGCAGCAACTCCTCGCCCGCATCTGCGGTGCACTCGCAGCCACGGAGCTGAATATTCTCAGCGCGGATATTTTCACCCGCAGCGATGGTCTGGTGCTGGATGTTTTTCGAGTCAGCACGACGCGTTACGAGGCCGTGGAAGACAAACGCGACATCGCAAAAGTCGAACGTCTGCTCAACGAATCGCTCAAGGGCGAACGCTACGACTTCGCACCGCTGCTCTCAAAGACCCTCTCGCGTAAACAGGCGGTCGTGCTCGATTTCCCCACGCGCATCACTATCAACACCGAATCGCATCCACTTTACACCGTCGTGGACATCCTCTCCCCCGACCGCCTCGGCCTGCTCTACGAACTGCTCTGCACCATAGGAGATGCTGGCTTTCAAATCGCAGCCGCGCGCATCGCCACCGAGAAGGGTGCAGCCATTGACAGCTTTTACCTCACTGACAACAAGGGCCGCAAAGTGACAGACTCTGACTGGCTTCGCTCCCTTCGCGAAGCGCTCAGCGGAGTCACATCTCGCGCGATCTGACACAATTTCATGAAGCCATTCATCACCCTTGCGCAAACGCGCACACCAGACGGTTCACTTTTCAGCCTTCATGAGCACGACGGCGAATATTTCCTGAAAATCAACGGCCGCCAGCTCATGAGCAGCACCGCTACGAGTTCCGAACTCCTCCTCGCCGACCTCGCGTGCAAAGGACTCCATCGTGAACCGCATCCGCGCATCCTCATCGGCGGACTCGGCCTCGGCTACACAATGAAACGCGCACTTGAACTCGTAGGGCGCGGAGCCACTGTGCAGGTCGCCGAATTCCTGCCCGATGTCGTCACGTGGAATCGCGAACTGCTTCGAAAAGTGAACGGCACACTACTCAACGATTCGCGCGTCGAGATTTTGACCGACGACGTTTTCGAAATCATCCGCCGCTCCAAGCCCGCATACTACGACGCCATCCTGCTCGATACCGATCACACGCCGGCCTCGCTCGTTCAGGCGGGTAATTCACACCTCTACAATCGCAACGGCTTTCAACTCGTCGCCCGCGCGCTGAAGCCTCGCGCAAAAGTCGCCTACTGGTCCGCATGTGAAGAACCCGCTTTCATGGCGAAACTCAGCCGCTCGGGATTTTACGTGGAAGCCTTCCCCGCCAAGGCCCACGAACGCGCCAAGCGTTTCGCCCACATGATCTACGTCGCCGAATACGCACCTCAACTCGAAGAAGAAAACCCGACACCTAAGCCCCCGTCTCAATGGCGGGGACGATTCCAGCGTCGGAGAAATTAAGCAAGAATGGCGGAAGGGGTGGGATTTGAACCCACGGTGAGTTTTACCCCACGTTCGATTTCGAGTCGAGTGCTTTAGACCACTCAGCCACCCTTCCGTTTCGAGGGCTGGATGCATAGCTGCGGAAGCGCGGAATGCCAGCGGTTTTTTACTGCCTGCGCAATGCGGCTGTGCTTGCGCAGAGAGGATACGTCCGCTTTTCTCCACGCTCTTTCATTTAAAAAATATGAGCAACGACGCATTCAAGACGCTGATAAACTTCGATCTGGGGAACGGAAAACAGGGCACACTCTTCAGTCTGCCTGCGCTGGAAAAATCGGGCATCGGACCGATTTCGAAACTGCCAATCTCCATCCGCATCGTGCTCGAGAGCGTGCTGCGCAACTGCGACGGCAAGCGCGTGCGCGAGGAGGATGTGAAGCTGCTCGCCAACTGGAATGCGAAGGCTCCGGCGCAGGTCGAGATTCCATTCGTCGTTGCGCGCGTGGTGTTGCAGGACTTCACCGGCGTGCCGCTGCTCGTGGATCTCGCCGCGATGCGCAGCACGGTTTCGCGCCTCGGCCGCGATCCGAAAATGATCGAGCCGCTCGTGCCGGTGGATCTCGTTGTGGACCATTCGGTGCAGGTGGACTTCTTCGGCAGCGGCGACGCTCTGCAAAAAAATCTCGATCTCGAATTCAAGCGCAACCGCGAGCGTTACGAACTGCTCAAGTGGGGCCAGCAGGCCTTCAAGACCTTCGGCGTCGTGCCTCCGGGTATCGGCATCGTGCATCAGGTGAACCTCGAATATCTCGCGAAGGGTGTGCTTTCGAGCGGTGATGTCTATTACCCTGACACGCTCGTCGGCACCGACTCGCACACGACGATGATCAATGGTCTCGGCGTCGTCGGCTGGGGCGTCGGCGGCATCGAGGCGGAAGCAGGCATGCTCGGGCAGCCGGTCTATTTCCTCACCCCGGAGGTCGTCGGCGTGAATCTCACCGGCGCAGTGGCCGAAGGCGTCACCGCGACTGACGTGGTGCTGCACATTACGCAGATGCTCCGCAAGGCGAAGGTTGTCGGAAAATTCGTTGAGTTCTACGGCCCCGGCGCGAAGGCGCTCGCCGTAGTGGATCGTGCGACGATCGCAAACATGGCACCCGAATACGGCGCGACGATGGGCTTCTTCCCGATCGACGAGGAGACCGTCGCCTACCTCCGCGGCACCGGTCGCACCGAGGCACAGGTCACGGCATTCGAGAACTACTACAAGGCGCAAGGCCTCTGGGGCATCCCTACGAAGGGGCAGCTCAACTACAGCGTGGATCTCGACCTCGATCTATCAAGCGTCGTCCCCGGCGTCGCTGGCCCGAAGCGCCCGCAGGATCGCATCAATCTCAACGAACTCGGCAGCAAGTTCACCGAGCTATTTTCAAAGCCGGTCACCGACGGCGGCTACGGCAAGCCCGCGAATGAGCTCGCCGAGAAGAAAGTGGAGCTTTCACTCACCGGTGAAAATCCCACGCAAACCGGCGAGGCAACCATTCGCAACGGCAGCGTGCTCATCGCGGCGATCACCTCATGCACAAACACGAGCAATCCGAGCGTGATGCTCGGCGCAGGACTGCTCGCGAAGAAAGCCGTCGAGCGCGGACTCAAAGTGAACCCTGCGGTGAAATCCTCGCTCGGGCCCGGCTCGCGCGTCGTCACCGATTACCTGAACAAGACCGGCCTCTCGCAGTATCTCGATGCGCTCGGTTTCCAGACCGTCGGCTACGGCTGCACGACGTGCATCGGCAACAGCGGTCCGCTGCATCCCGCCATCGAGGAAGCCGTGACGAAGAACGATCTCGTCGCCGCGTCGGTGCTCTCGGGCAACCGCAACTTCGAGGCGCGCGTGCATCAGAACATCAAGGCGAACTTCCTCATGTCGCCGCCGCTCGTCGTCGCCTTCGCGCTCGCGGGCCGCGTGGACATTGATCTTTCGAGCGAGCCCATCGGCGCCGGAAAAGATGGCGCGCCCGTTTTTCTCCGCGACATCTGGCCGAGCCAAAAGGAAGTCCGCGACGTGATGAGCACCGCGCTGTCGCCGGAAATTTTCCGCAAGCTCTACACCGACTTCGCGTCGCAAAATCCGAAGTGGAACGAAATCCCCGGCACCGTCGGCGACGTATTCGAGTGGAACAAGCAGAGCACCTACGTGCAGGAGCCACCATTCTTTACGAACTTCGGCATGTCCGCCGGCAGCATCGGCGAGATCAAAGGCGCGCGCCCGCTCGGCATCTTCGGCGACAGCGTGACTACCGATCACATCTCGCCCGCAGGTGCAATCAAGAAGGCGTCGCCCGCTGGCAAGTTCCTCACGGAAGCCGGCGTCGCCTTTGAGGATTTCAACAGCTACGGCAGCCGCCGCGGCAACGACCGCATCATGACGCGCGGCACTTTCGCGAATGTGCGCATCAAAAACCTCATGTGCCCCGGCACCGAGGGCGGCGTGACGAAGTTCAACGGCGAAGTGATGCCCATCTACGACGCCGCGATGAAATACACAGAGACGAAGACGCCGCTGATGATTTTCTCCGGCCAAGAATACGGCACCGGCAGTTCGCGCGACTGGGCCGCGAAGGGCACCGCGCTACTCGGCGTGAAAGCCGTCGTCGCGCAGAGCTTCGAGCGCATCCACCGCAGCAACCTCTGCGGCATGGGCGTCATCCCGCTGCAATTTCCCGAAGGCATGACCGCGCAGACGCTGAAGCTCGACGGCACGGAAACATTCGACCTGCTCGGCCTCAGCGACGACATCAAGCCGATGAGCGACGTCACCCTCGTCATCCACCGCGCAAACGGCACCGAGGAGAAAGTCACGCTCCGCAGCCGCATTGATACAGCCATCGAGGTCGAATACGTCCGCCACGGCGGCATCCTGCCCTACGTGCTGCGGC
>JBEIQV010000209.1:0-5908 GCA_040376335.1 Verrucomicrobiia bacterium
CGAACGTGTCAATGTGCACGCTCACCGGCTGCGGGTGACCGATGGCATAGGCGAACTGCACTTCGCACTTCGCGGCGAAACCTGCTGCGACGACATTCTTCGCCACCCAGCGGCCCATGTAGGCTGCACTGCGGTCCACTTTGCTCGGGTCCTTGCCGGAAAATGCACCGCCGCCGTGACGCCCCATGCCGCCGTAGGTGTCCACGATGATCTTGCGACCAGTGAGCCCGGTGTCGCCCTGCGGCCCGCCTACGACGAACTTGCCGGTCGGGTTGATCAAATATTCGGTGTCCTTCGTGAGCATGCCTTTTGGCAGGACGGCTTTGATGACTTTCTCGATGCAGAATTTCTCGATCTCTGCGTGCTCCGCATCCGCTGCGTGCTGTGTGGAGATGACCACGTTCGTGATGCGCGTCGGCTTGCCGCCGACGTATTCCACGGAGACTTGCGACTTCGCATCGGGGCGCAACCACTTCGCTGCCTTACCCGCTTTGCGAATCCGCGTCAGCTCCCTTCCGAGCAAATGCGCATACATGATCGGCGCAGGCATCAACTCCGTCGTTTCATTGCTCGCATAGCCAAACATGATGCCCTGATCGCCCGCGCCCTGCTCGGCGTGCTTCTTGCCCTTGGCCTTCTTTGCGTCAACGCCTTGTGCGATGTCGGGAGATTGCGCAGTGAGAATATTCATCACAAAAATTTTGTCGGCGTGAAAAACATCGTCATCATTGATGTAGCCAATCTCGCGCACCGCATCGCGGACGATCTGGACGTAATCGAGTTTCGCCTTGGTCGTGATTTCACCGCCGACGATGGCGATGTTGCTTTTCACGTAAGTCTCGCACGCAACGCGGGAGAATTTATCCTGCGCCAGACAGGCGTCGAGGACGGCGTCGGAGATGGTATCGGCAACTTTATCGGGATGGCCTTCGCCAACGGATTCGGAACTGAAGATGTAACGATTGGACATTGTGGGATGAAAAATGGAGGAGCCATATCGTGTGCAGGAGCCAAAGGGTCAAATCGAAACTTGGTGGAAATACGCACCGCGCATCGTTCGCCTGCTTGCCCACAACGCGAAAACCGCGCAGCCTCGCGCCATGAAATTTCTCATTTTCTGCCTGCTCCTGCCCGCCGCGCTTCACGCCGAGTTGAAATGGGAGCGCACCTCGCAGCGCATCGCATGGAAGCCGGGGCAAAAGGAGTCCAGCACCGAATTCGCCTATACGAACTCCGGAAAGTCGCCCGTGAAAATTACCGACGTTCGCGGCGCATGCGTCTGCTGCACGAGCGCCCACGCCACGAAGCTCCGCCTCGCTCCCGGCGAAAGCGGTGTGGTGAAAGTGCGCGTGGATTTCCAAGGCAAAACCCTCCCCATGACCAAGCCCGTCACCATCTCCACCGACGACGGGAAAATCACCGCACTCATGGTGGAAGTCACGACACCCGGCGGCCAGCCCGTCACCATCCCGCGAGCCGCGCAGCACGGGCGCGGGCGCTAGTTTGGAAAGTGAACGTCGGACGGGCGCGGCGGAAGCTCCAGCTTGCGGGCCGCGCTTTCGTTGCGTATCTCGTCGGCGATGAAAATTTCTCTCGCCTACGGTCGCGGCCATTTGGATGTCGAACTTCCCGACGATCGCACCACCGTCATTGAACCTTCGCACATGGCCGAACTTCCCGATGAGCGCGCCGCGATGGTCGCCGCACTCGATGCACCCGTGAAGTGCAAGCCGCTGCGCGAACAGATCAGCGCGAGCACGAAAATCGTCATCGTTCATACGGACATCACGCGCGCCACGCCGAACGACCGCCTCATCCCCTGGCTGCTTGCGTATTTGGAAAGCGCGGGGGCAACGCGCGAGAACATCACGCTTTTAAACGGCCTCGGCACCCATCGTCCGAACACCAAGGCCGAGATGGAACAAATGCTCACGCCCGCCGTGGTCGCGAACTACCGCTGTGTCAATCACGAGCCGGAAAACGACGACGCCCACGTGCAGCTCGGCGTTACGAAAACCGGCGTGCCTGCTTTGATTAACAAGCACCTCGTCGAGGCCGACGTTCGCATCATCACCGGATTCATCGAGCCGCATTTCTTCGCTGGATTCAGCGGCGGGCCGAAGGGCATCATGCCTGGAGTCGCCGCGCTCAAGACCGTGATGAGCAATCACGGCGCTGAAATGATCGGCGACCGTCGCAGCACGTTCGGCGTTACTGAGGGAAATCCGATTTGGGAGGAAATGCGCGATATCGCCCTGCGCGTCGGCTCGAGCTTTCTGCTCAATGTCGCGCTCAACGAGCAGCGCAAGATCACCGGTGTTTTCGCAGGCGACCTCATCGCCGCGCACAAAGTCGGCATCGAGTTCGTCCGCGCCGGTGCGATGCAGCGTGTGGAGAAACCGTTCGACATCGTCATCACCACGAACAGCGGCTACCCGCTCGACATGAATCTTTACCAGGCCGTGAAAGGAATGCGCGCCGCAGATCTCATCGTGAAGGACGGCGGCACCGTCATCATTGCTGCGGAATGCGCCGAGGGCGTCCCCGCCAACAGCCCGCACGACAAACTCCTGCGCAGCGTGGCCAGCGGCGAGGAATTGCTCGCCAAACTGAACACCCCCGGCTTCGTCTGGCCCGAGCAATGGCAGGGCCACATCCAGTCGCTCATCCAGCGCCGCGCTGAAATCCAAATCTACACCGCGATGGACGACGCCACCGTAAAGGCCGCGCATCTTGTCCCCTGCCGCGACATCGCCGCCGCCATCCAAGCCAAACTCGGCCCGAATCCCAACGGAGCCAGAATCGCCGTCCTCCCCCAAGGCCCGCTGACTATTCCCTACATCGGGTAGCGCGGAATAATTCAGCGATGTCTGTTGGTGAAACGCATCACTTCTCGACCGGCGCTATGTGTTCGGTAGGGTGCGCCTCATGTCGAATGGCGAAAATATACAAGCAGACCCGAAAGCTCCGTTGCTGAGCGGAGGGGCGGATTTTTCAAAGCGAGTGCAGACTGCGGTGGAGTTACTGGAGGCGGTGATGGCGGACCGCACGTTGCTGAGCGGCTTTAGCGACGAGGAGCGCAGCCGACTGATGCGGGCGGCTGGCGAGGTGTATTGCCCGGATGTGACGGCGCGGAAGGGATTGCTGAAAGCGAAGAATCGCGCGCACAAGCAGGCGAAGGTGAAGCGCGATGACGAGGTGCTGAATCAAACGGGCATCCGGCAGTTGCGGAGCAAGCCGGTATTCATCACGCCGAACCTTCCGCCCGCGCCGGAGGTGGAGCCTGTGGAGGTGAAGGATGAAAGTTTCCGCGAGGTGCTGGAGCCGCAGAACTGCTACATCTGCAAACGCGACTACTCACTGATTCATCATTTCTACGATCAGCTCTGCCCGGCGTGCGCAGATGTGAATTTCCGCAAGCGCACGGAGACTGCGGACCTGCGCGGACGTGTGGCGCTGCTCACGGGCGGGCGGGTGAAAATTGGATACCAATCGGGAATCAAGCTGCTGCGCGCGGGAGCGCATCTCATCGTGACGACGCGCTTCCCGCGTGACTCGGCGCAGCGCTACGCGAGCGAACCGGACTTTTCGGAGTGGGGACACAGGTTGGAAATTTTCGGACTGGATTTGCGCCACACGCCAAGTGTGGAGGCGTTCTGCCGGCACTTGCTCGCCACGCGCGAGCGGCTGGATTTTATCGTGAGCAATGCGTGCCAGACTGTGCGGCGTCCGCCGGATTTTTACCGTCACATGATGGACGGCGAGAAGGCTGCGCTCGGTCATTTGTCGCCGGATTCGCAGCGGCTGCTCGGTGCTTACGAAGGTTTGCGCGGCTACAGTCTTTTGCCCGAGGGCGACACCGCGCTTGCGGTGAAAAATGCGACGGAACTCACGGGGCTGACGCGCGCGGCGGAGCTTTCGCAGGCACCGCTGCTGCCGGAGGAGTTGGCGGCGCAGGCGCATCTTTTCCCGGAGGGACGGCTCGACCAGGATTTGCAGCAGGTGGATTTGCGCGAGCGCAATTCGTGGCGGCTCATGCTTGCGGAAGTTTCCACGGTGGAACTGCTGGAGACGCAACTCGTCAATGCCGTCGCGCCCTTTATCCTCAACGCACGCCTCAAGCCGCTCATGATGCGCACGCCGGAGCGCGACAAGCACATCGTCAATGTCTCCGCCGTCGAGGGGCAGTTTTATCGGAAGTTCAAAACAACGCGTCATCCGCACACCAACATGGCAAAGGCCGCACTCAACATGATGACGCGCACTTCCGCCGCCGAATACCACGCCGACGGCATCCACATGAACAGCGTGGACACCGGATGGGTCAGCGACGAGGACCCCGCGCACATCGCCGTGCGAAAAAAGGACGAGCATCGCTTTCACCCGCCGCTCGACATCGTGGACGGCGCGGCGCGCATCGTGGATCCCATCATCAGCGGCATCAACACAGGCGCGCACATCTGGGGAAAATTCCTCAAGGACTACGAGCCGACCGACTGGTAGCCGATGGACGCCGCGCCTCCCACAGCCGCCGCCCGTCTCTGCGCCGAGTGCGGCCTTTGCTGCAACGGTGCGATGTTTCACATGGTCATCCTCCAGCCCGGCGAAAACCCGCGCGCCCTCGCCGCGCTCGGTCTGAAAATCAAACGCAAACACAGCCTCGCCTACATGCCGCAGCCATGTCGCGCCCACAGCGACGGATGCTGCACCGTGTATGAACAGCGCCCACAGCGATGCCGCATCTTCGAGTGCCGCACGCTGCTCCGCCTCGCGCAGGGTGAAATCACGGAGTCCGCCGCGATGGAGAAAATCCACGAAGCACGCAGCAAACTCGCCATCGTCGAAGCCATCCTTGCCCAAGTCGGCGAAACCCGCATCGAACATCCGCTCGCCAAACGCTGCGACAACATCACTTTCGATCACGAGGCTAATCCACCCGCCCTCCGCGAAACTCTCGCCGCCGCGATGAACGACTTCGACGCGCTGCTCGAAGCTGATTTCCGCATCACGCCAGATTTTTATCCGCAGAAGAACGCAGATCCCAGGCAGGGGTAAGAAACAGCCTGCGCGCTATATCACACGGCACACCATGAAACTCCTGCACCTCGTCCCGCTATTCATCGCCATCGCCACGCTTCACGCACAAGCCGGGCACAAACCGGCGCAAATGGTCAAAACCATGGTCGAGGAAACAAACAAATTTCGTCAGCAGCAGGGGAGAAAGCCCGTCACTGTGAACGCCAAGCTCACCGAGGCCGCGCAAAAGCACGCCGACCACATGGCACGGACGGAGAAAATGTCGCACATCGGCTTTACTCAGTTCATCAATTCCACCGGCTATCGCTACAGCTTCGTTGCCGAAAACGTCGCCGCCTTCTCCGGCAACTTTTCCGGCAAGGCCATCGTGAACGGATGGAAAAAATCTCCCGGCCACCGCAAAAACCTCATGGACTCCCGCGCCACCGAAGTCGGCATCGCCATGGGGCAGGGCAAATCCCACCGTTGGTATATCTGTCAGGATTTCGGCCACCCGCGCTGACGCTTACTCCATCGCGCGTGAGCGTGGCTCGCGTTCTTCCGTGTTGCCGGTGCCGGGGGCGGTGACGAAGGGGCCTCCGGCGAGCGGGGCGACGCGGGAGAATGCGACGTCGGGCGTGTCGCTGTCCCGGCCTGCGAGCGGAAAATCTTTGCGCAGCGGGTAAAATGGGTAGCCGTCCCACATGAGGATGCGGCGGAGGTGGCCGACGGCTTTCACATCGGGATGGCCGGGGAAGGTGATGCCCATCATGTCGAACACTTCGCGCTCGTGCCAGTCGGCCGTGCGCCACACGCCGGCGACACTGGGCAAATCGGGAAGGTGGCCTGGCCTGTCGCCGCTCCAACGCGGGAGCGTCGTCTTGAGCACGAG
>JBEIQV010000275.1:0-4425 GCA_040376335.1 Verrucomicrobiia bacterium
CCTTTCCGGACTGACCCGCGCTGCGGGCGAAATCACTCCGCCGCTTTCCAAATCGGCACGTCATATTTCATCCGGTCAATCAACTCCCCGCAGTAACCGAGCGCTGCACCGCGATGCTTCGCCTGCACGCGCACGAAGAGCGACGCTTCGCCGACCGGCACCCATCCGATGCGGTGAATGACCGTCACGGCTGCGATGCTGAATTTCTCCGCCAGCTCCGCGTGGATGCGCACAAACTCCGAGCGCGCCATCACTTCGTATGCCTCGTAGCTCAATCCTGTCAGTGCGCGCCCGCCTTCATCCTCGCGCACGATTCCGAGAAACTCCACACACGCCCCGATCTCGCGGGATTCAAGCGCCAGCGTCGGCTCGACGATGCGCTCGCGGGTGAAATGAACCTCCATTCCTAGCCTCCGCTCACGGGCGGCACTACGGCGACTTCCTTCGCGCGGGCGCCGAGAGGGGTGTCCCAAGAGCAGTATTCGCAGTCCACGGACACGCGCATTTTATCCACGGAAAAGTCCGGCGCGACGCGTGCGAGCACTTTGCGGGGTGTGTCCTTGGCCGTGCATTCCAGGCGTTGTTCACGCCAGCCGAGTTTTTCAGCGGCGCTGGCGAAAGCTAGTAAACGAATTTGCATTACGACGTTTATTACCTGCACGCTGGCTCTTCTGCAAGCCGCAGCGTTAGTTTCCTCATTATGCAATCTCTCGACGATGCCCGCGCACTCATCGCCAGCCGCGTTCATACGCTCGCTGCCGAACGCATCCCGCTCTCCGCTGCGCTGGGCCGCACGCTTCGCGAAAGCATCGCCGCCTCCGAGGATATGCCTGCATTTTCGCGCAGTGCATTTGATGGCTACGCCTTCGCAGCTGGCGAAAAAAGACGCTTGCGTGTTGCGCAGGAGATCGCAGCCGGCGCTGCATCTATGCAGTCGATTGGGGCAGGGGAGTGTGCACGCATTTTCACCGGTGCACCACTTCCTCCGGGCGCGGATGCCGTCGCCATGCAGGAGCATGTCGTGCGCGATGGAGATTTTGCGGAAATCCCGGTGACGGCGAGCGGACACGGTGTTCGCGCTCGCGGAGAAGATGCCCGTGCTGGCGACCTCCTGCTCGAACGCGGACAGCGTCTCGGCCCCATTGAGCTTTCGCTGCTCGCCACGCTCGGGCACACGCAGCCGCTCGTCGCACCGCGCCCGCGTATTCTTCATGTCGTCACTGGTAGCGAGTTGGTTTCCCCGGGTGTCACGCCCGCTCACGGACAAATCCGCGATAGCAACTCGACGCTCATCGCCGCCCTCGCCGCCGACTGTGAAATGGCGGCCCAACTCCGCGCTGACGACGAAATGTCCTCGCTTCTCAACGCCATCCATAGCGTGCCACACGATGCGTGGGATATGCTCCTCATCTCCGGCGGTGCGAGTGTGGGCGACTACGATTTCGGCGCACGCGCCCTCGCCGAGAGCGGCTTCAGCGTCCACTTCACCGCGCTCAATCTCCGCCCCGGCAAACCACTCATCTTCGCCACACGGGGGCGTCAGTGCGCCTTCGTCATCCCGGGAAATCCGCTTTCGCACTTCGTCTGCTGGCACGTCGGCATCCGTGCGGCGCTTGATGTTTTGGTGAAAGGCGAAGCGCCTTTTGAACTCGCCACACTGCCCGTGACCAAAGAACTGCGCGGCAACGCCCGCGAGACTTGGTGGCCCGCCCGCATCGTGTGGCGCGAAGACGGCCCGTGCGCCGAGCCGTTGCGCTGGCAGAGTTCCGGCGACCTCACCGCCCTCGCAGACGTGAACGCACTCCTCCGCATCCCATCGAATTCTCCAGCCATCACCGCTGGCGAAAAAATCAGCGCGCTCCTCATTTAGAACACGCGCCTCTAAATCGTCATTCGACAACCGCCATCCGACATTCCTAAATCCGTCATGCCAGAATTTTCCCATCTCGATTCCACCGGCTCCGCGCGCATGGTGGATGTCGGCGCGAAACCACCGATGCACCGTCGTGCCACCGCCGAGTGCCGCGTCGTTTGTGCCGCTGAAACCATCCGCGCACTTCGCGAGCGCGCACTGCCAAAAGGCGACGTGCTCACCGTTGCAAAGGTCGCCGCGATTCAAGCAGCCAAGCGTTGCGACGAACTCATCCCGCTCTGCCACAGCCTCCCGCTCGATGCGGTGGACGTGACTTTCGACGTGCAAGACACCGCCATCCACATCCGCGCCACCGCCAGCACCACGGCCAAGACCGGCGTGGAAATGGAAGCGCTCACCGCCGCGAGCATCGCCGCGCTCACCATCTACGACATGTGTAAAGCCGTGGACAAAGCGATGGTCGTCACCGACCTCCGTGTCGTGGAGAAAGTGAAGGAATGAGATTCGCACGTATCACACTGAGCGACCGCGCGAGTGCTGGCGTTTACGAAGACCTCAGCGGCCCAGCCATCGAGCAATATTTCGCCGGTCATCTGAGCGACGAAATCGCATGGACGCGCATCCTCATTCCCGACGAACTCGCGCAAATCGAGAGCACACTCATCCATTTCGCTGAAGAAGAGCATGCACTCATTGTCACCACCGGCGGCACCGGCCCTTCGCCGCGCGATGTCACGCCCGAGGCTACTCGCGCTGTTATCGAGCGTGAGTTGCCCGGCTTTGGCGAAATCATGCGGGTGCAGAGTTTCGCGAAAGTTCCCACTGCAATCCTCAGTCGCGCCACCGCAGGCACGCGTGGCAGGACGCTCATCATCAATCTTCCCGGAAACCCGCGCGCCATCGGCGAATGTCTCCCGCTCCTTCTCCCCGCCATCGTCGAATGTCTCGATCACCTCGGCTGGCCGCGCTTGCAGCAGTGCTAGTCTATCCGCCGAGCAGCGACATTTCGGCTTTCACCTTGTCCGTCGCGAGGGAGCGGATTTCCGAGTAGCGATCCTCGCGTGCCTTCCACACGCGCGAAATCGCAGCAGCAAGCTCCGCATCATCCGTGCTGGAGCGCAGGAGGCTGCGGAGGTCGTGTCCGTTTTGCGCGAAGAGACACGTGAAAAGACGGCCCTCCGCTGTCACCCGCGCACGTGTGCACTCGTGGCAGAAAGGTCGCGTCACCGATGCAATCACACCCACTTCACCGCCTCCGCTGGTGCGGAAGCGCAGCGCCGTCTCCCCTGCGTAATTCTGCTCCAGTGGCGTCAAAGTTCCGCCGACGCGTTCGAGGATTTCCGTCGCGGGCACTACATCGGTCATGCGCCATCCGTTCGAGTTTCCCACGTCCATGTATTCGATGAAACGCAGCACAAACTCCGGACCGGCAAAGCGCCGAGCCATCGCTGCTACGTCGCCCTCATTCACGCCCCGCTTCACGACCATGTTGATTTTAATCGGAAAAAATCCCGCCGCCCGCGCTGCCTCGATTCCTTCGAGCACGCGAGCTACGGGGAAGTCCATGTCGTTCATCGCGCGGAAAGTTGCATCGTTGAGAGAGTCGAGGCTCACCGTGATCCGGCGCAGCCCGGCATCACGTAAGGCCTGCGCTTTTTGCGCGAGCATCGAGCCGTTCGTCGTGAGCGTGAGGTCGCGCAGACCGGGGATGGCTGCGAGTTGCGCGATGAGTTGTTCGATGTCGCGGCGCATTAGCGGTTCGCCGCCGGTCACGCGCACTTTTTCCACGCCGAGCGAAACAAACACCCGCGCCAACCGCGTCAATTCCTCGAAGGTGAGGATGTCGTCCTTCGGTAAAAAATCATAGCCACGCCCGAAGACTTCCTTGGGCATGCAATACGTGCAGCGGAAATTGCAGCGGTCCGTCACGGACAACCGCAAATCACGCAGCGGGCGTTGGAGTGAATCACGCATCTGTGCCCACTGATACGCTCTGTAGTTGTTCGCGGCAACTCTCACTGTGCTTTCTTGCTTCCTGCCTTCGATTTCAGCGGCTAGGAGCAGGGCATGATTTCCGATGACCACGGTGCGGATTCGATTGCGACGCTGACGCCGGAGCATCGTCGTCTGGCGACGGAGTCGGCGCGGGAGGGAAATTGGAAACGGTGGGGGCCGTATTTGAGCGAGCGTCAGTGGGGGACGGTGCGGGAGGATTATTCGGCGAGCGGAGATGCATGGCGGTATTTTCCCTTCGAGCACGCGGGGGCGCGGGCGTATCGCTGGGGTGAGGACGGGCTGATGGGGATTTGCGACCGGCAGGCGCGGCTGTGTTTTGCGCTGGCGCTTTGGAATGGGCGCGACCCGATTTTGAAGGAGCGACTTTTTGGTCTCGCGAACGGTGAGGGGCCGCATGGCGAGGATGTGAAGGAGGTGTATTGGTATCTGGATGCGACGCCGACGTCGTCGTATCTGCGGGCGCTGTATAAATACCCGCAGCGTGAATTTCCCTACGCGAAGCTGCGGGAGGAAAATGGCCGGCGCAAAGGACGGGA
>JBEIQV010000255.1:0-4835 GCA_040376335.1 Verrucomicrobiia bacterium
ATGCCACGCAGAGTGGGGCGGTGAGGGAGAGGACAAAAATTGCGAAAAGCGCAGCGAGGCTGAGGAGGTGCCGGAGTTTCATGGACGCGCGGAGGCTGGGCGGACGGCGATGGGGTGTCAAGTTGGCCGCCGGTGGTTTGGGGCGTCGCGCCGCGAGTATGATGAATTTTTTCCGCTCCACAGTTGCGTAGAGGGCTGCGCTTTGCTGGAATCCGCGCCCTTTCCGAAAACAACTACCTACTATTATGGCAAAGAAAAACCTGAACATCGGCGTCGTCGGCTACGGCTTCATGGGCCGCACCCACGCGAACGCATACCACAACGCGGCGAACTTTTTTGATCTCCCGCTCAAACCCGTGCTCAAGGCCGCTTGCGGTCGCGACGAGGCGAAGCTGAAAGCCTACGCCGACAACTGGGGATTTGAGAGCACGGAGACGGATTGGAAGAAGCTCATCGCCCGCAAGGACATTGATGCGATTGACATCTGCACGCCGAACAACAGCCACGCAGAAATCGCGATGGCGGCGGCGCGCGCGGGCAAGATGGTGCTTTGCGAAAAGCCGCTCTCTCTCGACGGCCCCGAAGGCGAAGAGATGGTGAAGGTGATCGAAGCCGCGAAGGTGCCGAACACGGTGTGGTATAATTACCGTCGCGTGCCTGCTGTGACGCTGGCGAAGCAGATCATTGATTCCGGCAAGCTCGGGAAAATTTTCCACTACCGCGCGAACTTCCTCCAAGACTGGACGATTTCCGCAGACCTCCCGCAGGGCGGCGCGGGACTGTGGCGTCTGGACGCAAAGGCCGCAGGCAGCGGCGTGACCGGCGATTTGCTCGCGCACTGCATTGACACGGCAATCTGGCTGAACGGCCCGCTGACGGACGTGACGGCGATGACGGAGACTTTCATCAAGGAGCGCAAGCACACGCTGAGCGGCAAGGTGGAGAAGGTGAAGATTGACGACGCCTGCACGTTCATGGGGCATTTCGCCAACGGCTCGCTCGCGCTCTTTGAGAGCACGCGCTACGCACGCGGCCACAAGGCGCTCTACACGCTCGAAATCAACGGCGAGAACGCGAGTATCCGTTGGGATCTCCACGACCTGCACCGCCTGCAATACTTCGATTACAGCGACGAGGGAATTGTGCGCGGATGGCGCAGCATCCACGTGACCGACGGCGACCAGCCTTACATGAAGAACTGGTGGGTGCCCGGCCTGCAAATCGGCTACGCGGAATCCTTCACGCATCAAGTCGCCGACTTCATCCGTGCCGTGGGTGCCGGCAAACCCTGCTCGCCGACTTTCCGCGAAGCGCTAGAGACGCAGTATGTCTGCGACGCCGTGCTCGCCTCTGCGAAGTCCGGCAAGTGGGTCAAGTGCAAGCACTCCGCCAAGGCGAAGGCTGGCAAGAAGTAGTCCGCTGTTTCATTTCACAAGAAAGGCCGCTCCGCGAGGGGCGGTCTTTTTTTGTGCTGAAGAAGCGCCGGAAACTTTTCCCGGAAATCAAAAGGCCGACCCCTTTCGAGGCCGGCCTTTTGATGATTGCTAGCTTTCTAGCTTACTTCTTTGGGTTGCACTTCTCGCAGACTTTGCCGTCCGCAACTGCTTTCACGCAGCAGGGATGGTCGCAGGCCTTGCCAGCGGCTTTCGCCTTGTCGCAGCAGGATTGCTTGGCTTCTTCGGCATAGGTGGCGGTTGACGCGACGAGCGCGAAAACGCCCGCGAGGATGAGCTTGGTGATGTTCATAGGGCGCAAGAATTAGCACCAGGCCAGAAACTGCGCAACCGGTAACTGTATCTTTCTTAGCAAAGCTTGGACGGCTGGCCGGTGCTTTCGAGCACTGCGCGCCAGAGTTCGCCGGTGGGGTTCACTTTACTGCGACCGACTTGTGTGACGAGTGCGATGGGCAGATGCACAAACGAGCAGTGCCAGCGGCCCACGAGCATCCCAGTTTTTCCGGCCATCGCGGCGTGGACGGCGTGTTGTGCGAGGTGCTGGCAGAAAAAGTTGTCCTGTGCGTTCGCTGGCACGCTGCGAATCGTGTAACTGGGGTCTATGTATTTGAGGTTCAGCTCGGTCCGGCGTTCGCGGAAAAAGTCGTAGATTCTGTCGCGTAGAAACTGACCGATGTCCTTCGGGCGACGGTTGCCACTGGCGTCGAGTTCTTCGTGTCCCTCCATCAAGTCATGCCCGGCACCTTCGGCCACGACGATGACGGCGCTCTTTTTCTTTGCGATTTTGTAGCGTAGCGCCTCCAGCAAGCCGCGCTCGCCTTCCAATTTGAATGGCACCTCGGGGATGAGCACGAAATCCACGTTGCCCTCAGCCAGTGCGGCGTAGGATGCGATGAATCCCGATTCGCGGCCCATGAGACGCACAAGGCCGATGCCATTCGGTGCGCCGAGAGCCTCCGCCTGCGCTGCGCGGATCGCTTTCACCGCCTCCGCAAAAGCGGTCTCGAAGCCGAACGATTTGTCGAGAAACTGAATGTCGTTATCAATTGTCTTGGGAATACCCACGACGGCTTTTCTCAATCCGCGGCGCGCGATTTCCTCTACAAGCAACTGTGCGCCTTTGAGCGTGCCATCGCCACCGACAACGAACAGGATGTCCAGCTTCATATCCACAAGCGTGTCCACCATTTCGCTGATGGACTGGTTACCGCGCGAACTGCCGAGTATGCTGCCGCCGAGCAGGTGAATCTGGGAAACACTCTCCGGCTTGAGCATAAGCGGCGTGTGTCCGTATTTCTGCACGAGGCCCTGATAGCCATAGCGGAAGCCGTAAATTTTCGTCACGCGGTATCTATGGTAAAGCTGGTTCACCAAGCCTTTGATGATGTCGTTCAACCCCGGACAAAGACCGCCGCATGTCACAATCCCGGCCGTGATTTTCGGAGGATCAAAATAAATATGCTCGCGCGGCCCGGCGGCCTCGAAGCTGAGCACTCGCTGCGAACCCACATCCACAGGCGGTGCACTAAGGTCGAGAACGTGCTCGTGCAACACACGTTCACTATCCGTCCGAAACTTGACCTCAACCGTGCCGATGTGGTGTAGCGGCGACGGCATTTTACATTCCCCTAAATTCTGAATCGTTGTTGGCATCGGCGCAAATGACTGGCGGGCATCCATCGCTCGCGCAAGCGCAAATCAAGACTGGCACTTGAAATTTCGATGGCATGGGCGATGCTAAATCACAACATATGCTGACACTCAGCAATCGCACCAAACAGCACTCGCCCGAAACCTATCGGGCACTCCAAGCGGCGGAGGGGTATGTTTACCTCGACCTTTACCGGGAGGCGCTGAGGGAAGTGGACGGAATTGTTCAGTCCGACCAGGAAGACTCAGATGTTCTCATCGCCCGCGTTCGCATCCTCCTCCACCTCACAAAATGGAGCGCAGCCGCCCGACTTTCCGCTCGCGGTGAAGAACTGCACCGCGATGAAGATGAATTCACAGTGCAGCACGCATTTGCCCTCCACCAACTCGAACGCGGCGATGAAGCGGCGCGTGTTCTTCTGGAAGCTCCCGAGTGGCTGCGACGGACGGGAATTCTGCACTACAATCTCGGCTGCTACGAAGCTCGCTGGGGAAATTTAACCGTCGCCCGCCAGTGCTTGCAGGCAGCGATTCAGATGAACGCCGCGATGAAGAAGAACGCCCGTCAGGATCCCGATCTCAGCATCCTTTGGAGCTGAGCGGAACGAAGGAGCGCACGTATTCTCTCACTGCCTCGCGCCAGTCGCGCGGTTGCTCTCCGATGATGGACGCCAGCTTGTCCGTGCTCATCGCAGTATTCGGCGGGCGCTTCGCGATGAATGCTTTCAAATCGGCCATCTTCAGCGCGCCAACCGTGCGTGCTTTCAGCTCCATCCCGGCCTCCGCAGCGCAATCGAGCGCGAACTGCCCATACTCCTGCCACGTGCATTGACCGCCGTTGCAGAGATGGAGCAATCCGCCAACCGGTTTTTGGAAAAGCAGCGGACGCAGCAGGCGCGCGGCGTCGAGTGTGTAAGTCGGCACTGCGATCTTATCGGCGATGGCCGCCACGCTTTCCTCGGTGCGTGCGCGCTGGAGGATTTGATCCACAAAGCTCGGCCTGTCCGGCCCGAACACCCACGAGACACGCACAGCGAGATGTTTGTCCGAAACCTCAAGCAACGCCATTTCCCCCGCCTTCTTTGAAGCTCCGTAGTGGCTGATGGGCAGCGCCGCATCCTCCTCGGTGTAAGCGCCCACTTTTGCTCCATCAAAAACATAATCCGTGCTGATCTGAATGCACCGCGCACCCTTTTTCGTGCAGATTTCGGCGAGAACGCGCACTGCGTCCGCGTTGATTTGCATCGCCTCATCGGGATGCGTCTCACAGCGATCCACATTGGTCTGCGCAGCACAGTTCACGAGCACGGCGAAATCGAGCGGCTCCAGCGTCGCGCGCAATTGATCCGGTTGCGAAAGATCCAGTTCCTGACGTGCAAAACCTGCGACATCTTCGCCAACAGCGCGCCACTCGCGAGCGAGCGCAGCACCGAGTCGTCCACCTGCTCCTGTGATGACAATTCGGCTGCTCACGACTTTTTCCTCAGCGGCTCCCACCACGCACGGTTTTCAACATACCACGCAATCGTCTCGCGGATTCCCTGATGCGGGCGATGCTTCGGCTTCCATCCAAGTTCACTCTGCGTCTTGCTCGAATCAATCGCGTAGCGCCGGTCGTGGCCGAGGCGGTCTGTCACATATTTGATGAGCGATTCCGGCTTTCCGAGTTCCGCGAGGATCAGCTTCACCACTTCGATGTTCGTCATCTCGCCATCGCCGCCGATATTGTAA
>JBEIQV010000231.1:0-5389 GCA_040376335.1 Verrucomicrobiia bacterium
CGAGCACAGGGCGACGTATGTGAAACCGCCTGCAAACAGGGTGAGGAATGGAACTGCAAACCAGTTGGCAGAAATGATTTCGTGGGTGAGGAAGTAAATAAAATACACGGCGAAGACAACCTCGACGAGCGGCAAAATGTTTTTGGCCACCGAGTATTTGGATTTTTTCCAGCTCTGCGTCTTGGTTTGGATTCCGTATTTCGGCGTGCGGGTAAATTCCCCGGTCGCGCCAGCCATGCCTTGAATCACGGCCCATGCATTATTCACCGCGAGGCCGATAGTGAGGGCGAGCAGGGCAGGGAGGTAGAGGATTTCTCTCCACCACGAGCGGGGATAAAGTTCGCGCTGCGAGACGATGTAAAAGATGACTGCGGGCACCGAACCGGTGATGAAGATGGGGATGTCGAGCAGTAGCATGTGCCATGTGCTGTGAGTGCCACCGCCTGCGCTCGGGTGCATGAGCACACAGATGAAGGCGAGAAGCAGGAATGCATAGTTGGAGGTGAGGTGCATCGTGCCTTCGAGTTTCACTTTCAGGGGGAGGTTTGCACGCCACACGGCGGGGAGGAGTTTGCGGCAGGTTTGGATGCTGCCCTTCGTCCAGCGGTGCTGCTGGGACTTGAAGCCATTCATGTCCACCGGCAGTTCCGCAGGCGTCACCAAATTTGGCAGGAAGACAAACTTCCATCCCTTAATCTGCGCGCGGTAGCTCAAGTCCAGATCCTCCGTCAGCGTATCGTGCTGCCAGCCGCCCGCGTCCACGATGCAAGACTTCCTCCACACGCCCGCAGTTCCGTTGAAATTGATGAAGCGTCCGCTGCGGTTGCGACCCGTTTGCTCCAGCAGTAAGTGCCCGTCGAGGAACATCGCCTGCACGCGTGTGAGCATCGAGTAAGTGCGGTTCAAGTGGCCCCAGCGCGTCTGGATCATGCCCACCTTTTCGTTCGTGAAGAAGTGGATCGTATTTTGCAACACATCCGGAGCCGGCACGAAGTCGGCATCCAGAATCAAAATATATTCCCCCTTAGCCGACTGGAGTCCGTTTTCCAAAGCCCCCGCCTTGTAGCCCGTCCTGTCCACGCGATGCACATGGCTGATGTCCAGCCCCAGCGCCCGCAAATTGTCCACCAGCTTATTCGCCAGTTCCCGGGTCTCGTCGGTCGAGTCATCCAGCACCTGCACGTCCAGCAAATCACGCGGATAATCCAGCTTTGAGACTGCATCCAGCAGACGCTCCACGACGTAGAGTTCGTTGAAAATTGGGAGCTGCACCGTCACCCTCGGCAGCTTGTCAAAGTGACCGGCAGGCACCGGCACGTTGCGCTTATTTTTCAGGTAAAGATAGACGATCAGATACCGGTGCAATCCATAGATTGATAACCCCAGTAATACAGCGGTGTAACACAGCGTCCAAATGATAGTTCCCAGATTGTCGGGCATACGGTAAATTGAAGCCGTTTCCGGCAAAGAACGGCGGATAGTGTCTCTGAGAAAAATACGGTCAAGCCCATAATCCCGCCCATAATCCCGCTGGCTGCTGGTCTCGCGAATTTCTCGGGCATAAAATCATTCGCAAAAGATCGCGTGGAATAGCCCGGTCGTTATAGTTTCGATTTTGGAACAATCCCGAGGAGATCGCGTGACGGCCCTACTTTGCCAGCAGGCTCTTCATCGCTTTGCCGAAGGCATCGCCGAGGAGGTAGTAGGTCTCGCCGTTTTTGAATTCGTGGTAGCCTTCCTTTGTTGGTGACTGCTCTGCCGTCCGCACGAAGCCGTGCGTCTCCACAAACTTGATTGTCCCGGCAAACTCCGGTTTTTCCGTCACGGCCTTCTGCGCCTTGCGGATCGTCGCTGCGGCTGTGGGCAGGTCTTTCGCGTCCGTGCCCCACGGCCCGGTGAACTCGCCCACCACCACCGGGAGTTTTGGCATCTTCAGATCGCGGCGCACATCGTTGATGAGATTCGTCAGGTTCTTTTCGTATTCCGGCGTTCCTTTGTCAGGGCTGCAAAAGTCATTCCAGCCATGCCACCACACGAAGCCCTCGATTTCATAGCCCTGCCCCGCGTAGCTGGGAAACTGCCCCTTCAAGTCGCCGAGCACCTTGTTCACCGTGCCGAGCATTTCCGTGTAATACTTTCCTGTCTCTCCGCCGGAACTTGGCGGGCGGAAGTCCTTGTAAAGGTCGCGCCCGCCCCAAGCCGTCTTGATGATCAGCACCTGATTGTCGAACTGCTCGCCCATCAAATGCCCAAACTGCATCTCCGGCCCGAACCACATCCGGCTCCCGAGATTCCAGCCGTAGCCAAACTCCAGCCGCCCGTGGCGATTTCCAAACTCGTTCACATCCCAGACCCACACATCGTCGCGGCCCTCGTTCCATTCGCCCTTCGCATTCACCCATGTTTTGAGCAGCGGCGCCTTCGCGGGGTCTTTCAGCATCGTTGCGAGCGTGCCCGGTTTTTCCTCCTTCATCTCCGCCATGCTGGAAACAATGCCCTGCCCCTGCATGTTCGATTGTCCCGCAAGGATGAAGACTTTCACGGGCTTGCCCGTGGCGGAAAATGCGGCGGTGACGAGGGACAGCCAGACGGCGAGGAAAGTGCGGGTGGTTTTCATGTTGGAATATTGGTTTTGAAAATCGCTCCCATCCTGCGCGGAGCGTGGTCAAAGTAAAGAATCGCCGAGATGCGTTACATCACTCTGACTAGTTGCCGCTTGGCTTGATGGTGTAGCGGTGTGTCTTTGGCTGGCAGGCTGCGGTGATCTGGGTCTCCAGATCCGCGACTTGCGCGGGGAGCGCGGCGAGTTGCTTTTTGCGATTGTGGATTTGCGCCTCCCACAGTGTCTGTCCGAGCACGTTCTTTTTGAAAATGAGCGCGAGGACTTCCTGTGCCTGCTTGGTGATGGGGCCGGCGGTCATGGCGAGATTCCAGCCTTTGGCGAGTTCCTGTTTGGTGAGTGTGGTCGCAAGCTCGTCATCAATTATCACATCGTAGCGGTCGGCTGTGAGGCCGGTGATTTTGAGTTCGTAGCGGTTTAAGTCGTCGAGCACGGGCGCGATTTTCAGCGCGCCCACAGCCGCCGCATCCACGGGCATGGGCAGCGATTCATCCGAACGCTCAAAGGTGAGCGAGCCCTTCTCGGTCTTGATATTTGCCACCGTGCATTTCGTGGCGTTCACGAGCTTCGTATTTTGCGCGTCGGAAAAATCCAGCTCCACGCTGGAGACGAGCGCGGGGGCGTTGAGTTGCTTCAAAAGAATCGAGGCCATGATGGTGTGGCCCACGGGGGCGGGATGAATTTCGTCACCGCCGCCGATGTTCACTTTCGCGTTCTGCGCGTGCTCACGTTTGAGGATCGCCATGTAGGGATCGAATTGATCGAGAAACGTCAGGTTTTGCTTCGCGGCGATATCCTTGAGTCCGTCTGCGAATTTGCGGAGCGATTGGTTGCGGGGGTCGGATGAAGGATCCGCGATGAGCGGCTCCAGCGGCTGCGGGGTCACTAAAATCGGACGCGCGCCGTTCTTGGTCAGCACCTTCACGATTTCCTTTTGTCCCCGGACATAGGCCCGGAAGAGATCTTCGCGAAAAGGCTCCCGGTTGCAGTCATTCATGCCGAAGTTAATCAGCACGATTGTGGGTTTGAACGTGACCACATCGCGGATGAGCACGTTGTCCACCGATTCCTCGATGAGCTTCTGCTGGGCGTCGCCCTCGGCGGCAAAGAGCACCTTTTCATCCGGGAACGAGCGCATCCGCATCCACGCCGTATCGCCGCCCCAGCCGCGATTTGCGAAGGCGAGCTTCAGCTTTGGAAAGCGAGTGACCGCGTAGGCCTCAATGTAAGTGGTATAGAGCTTCTGCTCCGTGATGCTGTCGCCGAGAAACAAGACGCGGTCGTTATCGCGCAAAGCGAATTCCGGCTCCGCGGCGAAGGTCTGCACCGCCAGAACGGCACAGGCAAATATGGTGCCCATCATTGTTTTCATAGTGGTGGTTGGTTGTAGGTTCTGAATTCGGACGATGATGCTGGGGAGTCACCCCTGCGGCGTGAGCGTCAGGCGCTCACCTTCGACTGTTGGTAGCCGCAAGACGTCGCCCGATATCTCGCGGGTCTGGCCTTGTTTGCTGGAAATGATGACCTTCTTGCCGGGCCACGGATTCTGGAGGACGCACGGTCGCCCCTTTTCACTTTCAATCACGATGGGTTGAACGACTCCCTTGTTGATAGCACCAGAGACTAGGAACGCACCGAAGGTTCGTAGCCGGTGAAACGAGCCAGATTGTCCGCGCGGGAAGACGGGAAAAACCCGCATCACTCCGCCATGGCTTTGCAGCATCATTTCGTTGATCATTCCGGGGATGCCGCTGCATGTCTCGATCCCGCCGCCACCTGACCGGATCCAGAGGTTGGGAAGCGAGCGTTTCGCGATCACTGCCTTGGCTCGGGCGACGAGAAAATCAGGATCGTATCCCACGCGCGCAGCGCCAATAAGCAGGCCTTGGAAGTTGTCATCGTGGCGGCTCCAGTCGTTCCAGCTTTTTATATCTTCGTGGATCATGGCCAGCGACGCGGCGTCGGAGCTCAGCCCAAAGTTTGTCGCTGGAAAGACCAAGCTGTGCATCATCATCCAATCTAGCCCGACGATTTTCGAACCGGAGCCACTGCCGCCTTCACAGGCACGGAAGCGCTTCCTGCCATTCTCGATGGCGACAGGCAATGCGCTCAGACGATCGAGCACATCCTGCCACTTGGCGCGCTTGTCGGCATCACGCTCCAGAACTTTGCTGTAGTTGATCATGGACGGGAAGAAGACGCGAAGGAGTCCCAGCGATAGGATTGGATTGAAATCGCCGTAGAGTTTCTTCCAGTCCTTGCCTTCCCATGGGCCCACTTCTCCGTAGCTGTCGTCATGGATCACATAGCGCCCGTTTTCGAGGACCAGATAGTCCTCCCAAAAATTGGCAACGGCAGTCAGATACGGATAGACCTTGCGAAGGTAATTGATGTCGTAGGTGTATTCATACCGCAGGATCATATTCATCGCGGCAAACAAGGCGTTGCTCTTTTGGCCGAGAAACATCGGTTGACCGGCAAGGTCGTCATAGGAACCCGGATTGCACTTCGCCTTGTATGCCTGATCGAGCCCCGCTTTGTCCGGGAAGCGGCAGATTAGTCCCTTGGGACCGATGCCAACGCTGGCATAGGCACCCTTTTTATTGAGGAATATGCGGGCGTCTCGTTGGAACCCTTCGAGTTGCTCCAGCAGCGGCGCATCGTAGCACTCAGTAAGTCCGATATGGTTCGACGAATAGAGTGCCCAGAACGGGGCCTGATGGTTGTAGTTCAGGTGGATGTCGCCAGACCACGCGGTCCGGTCCAGCG
>JBEIQV010000139.1:0-8727 GCA_040376335.1 Verrucomicrobiia bacterium
GCCGGGCCGAAACCGATCACGATTCACACGTGCGCGCTGACTTTGCCGCAGGCGCAGAAACTCCGCGCGGTGTTGAGCGAGACGGGATGGAAGTTTGAGGAGCGGCCTTACATGATTTTCTTTGCGCAGAAGGACAAGCTGACGGTCGCGGTGTATGAGAAGGGGCCGAAGGTCGTCGTGCAGGGGCGGGGGACGCAGGAGTTTGTGCAGTTCACGCTGGAGCCGGAGGTGCTCGGCGAGGCGCGGCTGGGCTACGAGGAGGTGAACAACCCGGAGATGTTCGAGCCGCACATCGGCGTGGATGAAAGCGGGAAGGGCGATTTTTTCGGGCCGCTGGTGATCGCGGGTTGCTACACGGAGCCGGAAAGCACGCGGGCGCTGATGGAGGCGGGCATCATGGACAGCAAGCGCATCACGAGCGATGCGCGCATCCGCGAGTTGAGCCGGGTGATTCGCTCGACGCGCGGTGCGGCGTTTTCGAGCATCACGCTCGCGCCGGAGAAATACAACGCGCTCTACAAAAAGTTCGGCAACCTCAACCGGATGCTGGGCTGGGGACACGCGAAGGTGATCGAGCATTTGCTGGATCAGCGTCCCGATTGCCCGCGCGCGTTGAGTGACAAGTTTGCGGACGCATCGCTGATTCGCCGCGCATTTTCTGAAAAAGGAAAGGCCATCAAGCTCGAAGCGCGCACGAAGGCGGAAAGCGATGTGGCGGTGGCTGCGGCGTCCATCCTTGCGCGGGAGCGGTTCATTGACTGGCTGCGTGCTGCTGGGAACGACATCGGCGCGGAGCTTCAGCGCGGAGTTTCGCCTGCGGTAAAGACGACGGCTCGCGAACTCGTCGCCAAACACGGCCCGGAGGTGCTCATGCGCGTGGCCAAGGTGCATTTCAAAACCGCGCACGAGATCGCCCCCGACCACTACGAATACGTGGAGAAACCGTTCTTCCGCCGGACGAAAAAGTCGGAGGAGTGATACCTTCCCAGAAAAATCAAACTCCCGTGCGAGGACAGGGAACCAGCACGCTTGCCATGCCAGCGGCCGTGGCTGCCTGGATGCCGGTCGTCGTGTCCTCGAAGACGAGACATCTTTCAGCGGTCACGCCGAGACGACGCGCAGCTTCGAGGAAAGGATCCGGGTGAGGTTTGCCGCGCGAGTAGTCTTCGCTGCAAATGATGGCGTCGAAAAGATGGCAGATGCCGAGTGCCTTGAGCGTGTTGTGGACGATGCGCCGGTGCCCGCCGCTGGCGACGGCGAGTGGCTTGCGCCCGTGCCATTCGCGGGCGAGCGCGACGACCGGCTCGATGGCCGCGATTTCCACGCTGAGTTCGAGGAAGAGCCTCTCCTTGTGCTCCACTGTCTCATCCACCGGCAGGTTGTAGCCGTGGCGTTCGTTGAGGATTTCCACCACGCGCGCAGTGGGCACGCCGCCGAGCATATAAAACATCGCCTCCGGGAAATCATTAGCCGCACTGCCGAGCGCGATTTGCCATGCCTTAAAATGCGTGGGCATCGTATCGGCAAGCGTCCCGTCGCAGTCGAAAATGAACGCGTCAAATTCACCAGCTGGCAGTTCAAGGGAGAACGAACAATGATTCGTTTTTTCGCTCACTAGGCGCGGGAAGATGCCCGTCATTTCGGAAATGGCGAGCGCGATTTTATATCAACCATATCGTGCTCCTTAGGAAAGCCTGCGTGGATTTCACTCGGAGATACCGCAGTGCCACGCAGATTTTGAAACAAACTCCGCTGCAGCTTCTTTCTATGCACTCTGAGGAAAGGCAGCCTTCTCCAGATTTCATCAGTGGATTCCGAATGCAGTATTAGCAGGTAGGTAGGAGTATTTTATTTCCCAAAAAAATAAACTATTGACGCATCGTAATAAATGGCCAATACACGGACACAAGTTCCTCTTCTTCTCCCCTCGCAAAAGAACAATCACCCAAACCCGAACAAACAACCACCATGAATAAAAAAACCAAACAATACTCCATGCTCGCCCTGCTTCTCGCAGGCGTGAGCCTCACCCCTCATACCGCCAAGGCGGATTACGATGCTTACAAGACATCAGTTCTGTCCAATTCTCCCACAGGTTTCTGGGATGCTAATCAGGCGACCGCCGGTGGCATTCCCGATGTGACAGCTAATGCCCGCAATTTGTCTTTTGGCAGCGACACCTCGACTTGGAGCATAGGAACGGGCACTGGCCCTATGGCCGGTGCTGGCACGTGGGCGCATTTTACGCCTTACGCTCAGGCTGATGACCGCAATACCGCACTGGGGATTGGTGCCTACAACATTCAGTCAGGAGGGCTGCTTTCCAGCTTCCAGTTGGTAGATAGCTTCAGCATCGAAGCGTGGATCAATTCCGATCAAGCGAACATCACTCCCGGAGACGGCACTCACGGCACCAGCGGAGGGCAACAAGATTGGGGAATTATTTTTGGCTGCCGAGGTTATGGTTTTGGTATTAACACGACAGGCGAACTTCATTTCACCCCGTATGGAAAACTTTCAGAGTTTACTAGCACTGCTCAAGTGTCCAGTGGTTGGAATATGGTGAACGTCGTATTCACGTCGGACGGACCGACCTTCTATATCAATGGTGTAAATGTAGGATCGCCTGCCAGCCAGTATGGTGCGGTGGCACCTTTCTTCGGTAATACAGCCAGCGTAGGCGACATCTTCGGCTTGGGGCACCGACAACGTTTATCGTCGTCTAATACTAGCGCAAATAATCAGCCATATCAGGGAGACATCGGCCAAGTGGCCTTTTTCAACGGAGTCCTGTCGGACACTGATATTGCGAATCATTATACTGCGGCTTTGACTCCCGCACCCGAGCCGGGATCGCTTGCACTGCTCGGCATCGGCGCGCTTACGATGATGCGCCGCCGCCGCAAATAAAGCGGGCTTTCCAAAGGATAATCAACAAAGCCGCCCGACCTTCCAAGGTCGGGCGGCTTTTTGCTGGCACGAGCAATGTTGTCGTCACGGCCCATTTTCGGCGGGGTATAAATGCGATTTCTTACACTCTGCTTGAACCAGAACGCCGCGAATGAGGCCCGGAGGGCCGGACGGAAATTAGCCGGTGGCGTCAGCCACCGGATCACACACAACAAGCAAGAGCCCCGGATGGGGCGATGGAAATGGATGAGAGCATCCGTATTCCGTCGCCCCTGCCGGGGCTTGGTCGCTGTTTTTGACGATCCGGTGGCTGACGCCACCGGCTAATTTCCGCCTGTCCCTTCGGGACACCATGGATGCACTGCACTTGGGAAAGCGGGATTCCGGTAGAAATGATTGGCGCGTAGCGCCAAATGCCGGACTGACTGTAGAAATCGTATGAGATGCTGGCTTAAAACGGCAGCGGGAATTTTTTTGTGAAGGCGCGGACTTCGTTGCGGATGGCGGCGAGGGCGGCGGGGTTTTCGCGGGCTTCGAGGGCGCGGTGGATGAAGTCGGCGATGTCCATCATTTCGTCCTCGCGCATTCCGCGCGTGGTGACGGCGGGTGTGCCGATGCGGATGCCGCCGCCTTTGCTGATCGGCTCGGTGTCGAAGGGGATGCCGTTTTTGTTCACGGTGATTCCGGCGTGGTCGAGGACGGTGCTGGCGAGTGCGCCGTTGAGTCCGCGCGGGCGGAGGTCCACGAGCATGAGGTGATTATCCGTGCCGCCGCTGGTGATGCGGTAGCCATTGTGTGTCATGCGTGCGGCGAGCGCCTTGGCGTTGCTGACGACTTGCGCGGCGTAGGCTTTGAAGGACGGATCGAGCGCTTCGTGAAAGCACACGGCCTTGGCGGCGATGACGTGCTCCAGCGGGCCGCCCTGGATGCCGGGGAAGACCTGCGAATCAATGGCCTTCGCGTATTTTTCTTTGCAAATGATGATGCCACCACGCGGGCCGCGGAGGCTCTTGTGCGTGGTGGTGGTGGTGAAATCGGCGAGGGCGCAGGGGTTTGGATGCTGGCCGCCCGCGACGAGTCCGGCGATGTGCGCCATGTCCACAAAAAGATACGCGCCCACGCTATCGGCGATGGCCCGCATCCGCTCGAAATCAATGATGCGCGGATAGGCGCTCGCTCCAGCGGTGATCATCTTCGGCTTCACTTCGAGGGCGAGTTTTGCGAGGGCGTCGTAGTCAATGCGCTCGTCCTTTTCGCTCACGCCGTAGTGCGTCACTTCGTAGAAGCGCCCGCTGAAATTCGCCTTGTGGCCGTGGGTGAGATGGCCGCCGTGGGCGAGGTTCATCGTGAGGATGCGGTCGCCGGGCTGGAGCACGGAGAAATAGACAGCGGTGTTTGCCTGCGAGCCGGAGTGCGGCTGGACGTTGACGTGCTCGCTGCCGGGGAAGAGCTGCTTCGCGCGGTCAATCGCGAGCTGCTCGATGACGTCCACATTTTCGCAACCGCCATACCAGCGGCGGCCGGGATAGCCCTCGGCGTATTTGTTCGTGAGGCAGGAGCCCTGCGCGGCCATGACGGCGGCGCTGGTGAAATTCTCGCTTGCGATCAATTCGATGCCCTCGAACTGCCGCTTGTGCTCCTCTTCGATGGAGTGAAAGACCGCGCTGTCCGTCTCCGCGAGCGAGCGGCCTGCGCCACCCGCGCAGGCTTCGATTTTTTCCACGCGCAGTGTGTGGCGTCCGCCCTCGAATTCCGCGCCGAGGAATGCCTCGACGATGGCACCGCATTGATTTGGCGCGACGTTCACAGAGCCCATGCAGAGCACGTTTGCGTTGTTGTGCAGGCGCGTGGTGCGTGCGTCGGCTGCGTTCGTGATGAGCGCAGCGCGGATGCCCGCGTGGCGGTTGGCCGAGATGCTCATGCCGATGCCCGTCTTGCACATGAGGATGCCGAAATCCGCCTCGCCCGAGGTGACTTCCTTGCAAACGAGTTCGGCGAAATCGGGATAGTCCACGGAGTCTGCGGAGTTCGTTCCGAGGTCGTGAACGATGTAGCCGCGCTCCTTCAAAAAATTGCGGACGTTTTGCTTCAACTCGACGCCGCCGTGGTCTGCGCCGATGGCGATGCGGAGTGTTTTCTTTGTTTCTGCGGGGGCCTGTGTGGTGGCTTTGGTTTCGGACATGGTGGAATCAATAAATGAAATGAGACTCGGAATGGCTTTCTGCAAATGGTCGCGCGTGGCGATGTAGGCGTGCATGCCCATGCCGATGGGGTCCGGCACTTCGGGGCGCGTGGCGAGCTGCGGCTCGAATTCGCACGCGAGCCAGACCTTGTTGGCGGACTCGGGGAAAAACGTGAGGATCGCGTCGAGGTGCGAGCGTGTCATCGCGAAAATGTGCGTCGCCCACGCGACGAGTTCATCGCTCATCGGCTGCGAGCGGATGTCGGAAATATCTATGCCCCACTGGCGCAGAGCCACCACGCCATTGTCGCTGGGCCGCTGACCAAACCCCGTCGCCACGCCGGCGCTCGCGACCTCATATTCCTTCCGCCCACGCACCGCGTGCCGGAAAATGCCTTCTGCCAACGGGCTTCGGCAGATATTTCCGGTGCAGACAAAGAGGATGCGTTTTGGTTTCGACACGATGAAGGGCGTGGAACGTATGGGCGCGCGAAAGCGAGGTCAAGCGGGTGGGGCAAAAATGACGGATGACGAATTATTCCGTCCATGCAGTGCATCAAGTTTACGAAAAGTCCGCTTGCTTGCCCTGCGCAGCAGAGCGTGCGAGCATTTCCGCGTGTCATTTCACCGCCTCTGCCTCTGCCTTCTCGCGTTCAGCCTCGCTGCGTGTTCGAGCTACGACTCACGCTGGCGGCATCCACATTTCGCCGCAGGCGGAAAGGACAAGTTTGAGGGGAGCTACGCGGGCACTTGGTCGAGCACGAGCTATCCCGGCACGGGAGGAAAGCTGTGGTGCATCGTCACCAAAAAATCCGGCAAAGAGTATCTCGCAGAGTTCAAGGCGACGTGGCACGGCGTGTTTTCATCGGAGCACGCGGTCGTTTTGAAAAAGCGCACGGATGGAACTTTCAGTGGCGAGACAGAAATCCAAATGTGGATTGGATCGGGCGCATATCGCTGCGCCGGGACGATGAACGGCTCGGCTCTCACGGCCAGTTATGATGCGAGTTACGACAAAGGTTCTTTCAACCTACACCGTCCATCGGGAAAAATTGTTGTCTGGCCGTCGAGCATACGGGCATTTCACCCATAGTGGATGCGCCTATGCCTGCCGCTTTCCAACAGACTCTTCACAGACTCGGCGGTTGACTCCACGCCCGCGCCCGCGCTAAACCGCCAGCATGTTGTCCCGACCCGCATCCATTCTTGCCGCCGCTGCCGTGCTCAGCCTCTCCGCCTGCCATTCGACTTACAGCGACGTCTATAGCTTTAAAAAGAACTCTTTCGTCGCTCCGCCAAAGCCCGAGCCAGTAAAGCCGAAGGATCCAAGCTCGGATGCATTGCCCGGAAGTCAGATCGGTGCCCCTGTCCCAGGCGCTCTCGATCCTGGCATCCCAGGCATCCCCGGTAGCGCGCCCGCTGCGGTTCCCGGCCTGACTCCCGCTCCTGCGGCCTCGGCTCCCGGCACCATCCCCGGTCTGTAACGCAGCGTTCGCCAATCGCCCCCGTGCGATGGCCCGCGTCTAGCTGCCGGACTTTCCATTGTGGCTAACGATCCAACCGGCACCGACTCCGATTCGCAGCGTCCTTCAGCGATACTTGCGGAGGTGCTCGTTTACGCGGGCGAACAGTGCATTTCCAAATACTCGCTCACCCACGGTGAATACACCATTGGCCGCGAGGGGAGTTGCCAGATCGGGATGGATGTGGATGGCGTCTCGCGCCACCACGCGCGGCTCACTTTCCAAGGCTACGAACTCGTCATTGAAGACCTCGGCTCGGCAAACGGCGTGTTCATCGAGGGCGTGCAAATTTCACTCCCCACACGCGTGCGGCCCGACCAACAGGTCGAGATCGGCAGTGCTCGACTTTTCATCCGGCTGAAATCCGACGCCGTCGAAATGCTCGCCGCTTCATTGTGGGACCCCGACCTCGGGCTCACCCCGGTGCGCGCCCTTCTCGAAGGCAAAAAATACAAAGTCCTCGGCACCATCGGGCGCGGCGGCATGGGCGTCGTGAATCAAGCGCGCGACCTCCGCATCCACCGCACCGTTGCGATGAAAGTCATCAAGACCGCCTCGCAATTCTCCCGCGAAAACGTCCTCCGTTTCGTGGACGAAGCGCAAGTCACCGGCCAGCTCCAGCATCCCAATATCGTCCCCGTTTACGAACTCGGCCTCGATGAGCAGGGCGAGGTTTTCTACACGATGAAATTCGTCAAAGGCATCACCCTCGACCACGTGCTGCACGACATCCGGCGCGGCGACGAGCCGACGATTCGCAAATACCCGCTCGCCGTCCTCCTCACCGTCTTTTTGAAAATCTGCGACGGCGTCGCCTACGCGCACTCCATGGGCGTCGTCCATCGCGACCTGAAACCGGACAACGTCATGATCGGCGAATACGGCGAAGTGCTCGTAATGGACTGGGGCCTCGCCAAAAAAATCGCCCACGGCAGCGGCGACGAAAACCTCGCCGACACAAAACCCGAAACGCCCGACGCCGACATGCGCGGCTTCCAGACACTCAACGGCCTCATCGTCGGCACGCCGCCATACCTCGCCCCCGAAGCCGCACGCGGCGACCTCGATCAAATTGACGCCCGCAGCGACATCTACGTCCTCGGCGAAATCCTCTACACCATCCTCACCCTCCAGCCCCCCTATCCCGGCAAAGACTTCGCCGAACTGATCGAACTCATCGCCGAGGGGAAATTCGCCCATCCCGCCACCCACAAAACCACCACCCTCGCCCACCTCCCCGGCAAACGCCTCCCCGACGGCCTCACCGCCATCGTCATCAAAGCCATGACCCTCCGCCCCCGCGACCGCTACCAAAACATCGCCGACTTGCAGGCCGACATCACCGCGTGGCAGGGCGGCTTCGCCCCCAAAGCCGAGCGCGCCGGCCTTGGCCGCCACATCATGCTCTGGGCCGGGCGCAACAAAGCAGGCGTCGCCATCTTCGCCTTCTTCTTCATCGTCCTCAACGCAGCCCTTGTCCTCTTTTTCCTCTCGCTCAAACACGAACGCGACATCGCCCGCGCCAGCGAACGCGCCGCACTCGAAAGCAAACAGCAACTCGCTGAAGCCATGCAAGACCTGCAAGGCGCCGCCCCGCTTTTCGCCGAGCAAGCACGCCAGTCCATCCGCCAAAAAGACCTCGACTCCGCACTCGACCGCGCTGAAAGCGCCCTCCGCCAGCTCCCAAACAACGCCGACTACCACCTCCTCCGCGCCAACATACTGCAAAGCCTCCTCCGCTGGGACGACGCTGCCGAAGCCTACGAAACCGCCCTCCGCATCAACCCCAAACTCACCGCCGCAAAAGAAAATCTCGACCTCACTAAAAAACTCCTCGCCACCCTCGGCCAAGAACACGAACCCGGCCCCACTCAACTTCGCGAACTCAACGAATCACTTCTCCGCCAGGGGCGCATCCCCGAGGCAGGCATCATCTTCGACAAACTCGGCATCGAGCGCCCTCTCGCTGGAAAAGCGATTCGCCAGGCCCTCGAAAATGAACCATCCCTCGCCCCCCTCCGCGAAATGCTCGACCGCCGCGAATTCCGTGGACGCATCCACCGCCAGCCCGGCGGCACCTTCAGCGCCAACTTCTCCGGCCTCCCCCTCCCC
>JBEIQV010000048.1:0-15025 GCA_040376335.1 Verrucomicrobiia bacterium
CGGAACTTTGATGAATCATCACCTCCGCATTCGGCGATGCGAACCGCTTGCCCTTCGCGCCCGCCGCGAGAATCAGCGCCGCCATGGAAGCTGCGACTGAGGTGGACCCCGTTCTTCGGCCAGAGAAGATAGAAATTAAGCTATGGCGGAAAAGCGTGTGAGTGAGTGATGACGGGATGCTTTATTGTGGTCAAGGCGGAAGGGTGTGATTTGCGGAGGTGGCTCCGATAGTTTGGCTCTGGAACGGAGGGGTGACTGTGCTTTGGAGCGTAGCGGAAAAGCGCAGGCAGCCCGGAGTGGAAGAGCCAAAATAGCGGACGAAAAATCCTCCCCTCCGTTTTCCCGTGGCGTCTGGTGTGGTGATTTCATGCGGCGGTTTTCAGCTCTGGTTGCGGTTCGGTGGCGGACGGCTTTTGTGCGTAGATTGTCGCCGGCGTCGCTCCGCCAAAGATCTGGTGAGGCCGCCAATGATTGTAGTCGCCAAACCACCGTGTGAGCCCGGTGATGAGTTCCTCGATGCTCGCGTATCCGCGCAGATAAATGTCCTCGTATTTCACGCTCCGCCACAATCGCTCGATGAACACATTATCCATCCACCGGCCCTTCCCATCCATGCTGATCGTGATGCCTTTCTCCTGCAACGCCCCGACCCATTCTTGCGACGTAAATTGGCTGCCCTGATCCGTGTTGAAAATCTCCGGCAACACCCCGCCGCAAGCACTCATCGCGCGCGCCAGCGCCGTCAGGCAAAGCGCCACATCCATCGTGTTGCCCACCGCCCAGCCGAGCACCTTGCGCGAGAACCAATCCATCACCACGCACAAGAACGCATTCCCGTGCGCCATCGGCACGTAGGTAATGTCGGCGCACCAGACCTCGTCCGCGCGAACGATATTTCTCTCCCGCAAAAGATACGGAAACTTCACATGCTCGCGGTTGGGAATACTCGTTCGAGGCCGGCAATAAATCGTCTCGATTCCCATCTCCCAACGCAGCCGCTGCACGCGTTTTCGATTCACGCACAAGCCGTAATCGCGCTCCAAAAGCATCACGATTCTGCGCGTGCCGATGCACGGATCGCGCAGATAAATCTCATCCATCATGCGCTTGATTTTCAAGTCCTCCGGGCACTCCGCCACCGGCTCGTAATCGAGCGACGAACGAGACACGCTCAGCAGCTCGCATTGCGCTCTGAGACTTAATTTCGGGTGCTTGTAATCCACCAACTCGGCACGCCCCTTCACAGGCCGAGTTGTTTGGATTTTTTTACCAGAAAATCCACCTTGATGGTCAGCTCCCCGATCTTGGATTGCAACTCCGTGCGCTCCTCCTCGAAGCCCTCCTCAGCCCGCGCCGGAGCGCCCTTATCGAACACCCCAGGCAGCCCCTCGGTGAGCGTCTTTTTCCAATCCGCGACCTGCCCGGGATGGATGCCGAACTCGCTGGCAATCTCGCCGATGGTCTTGTTCCCCTTGATCGCTTCGAGGGCGACGCGGGCCTTAAATGCGGCTTCGTGCCGCTTACGTTTTTGTTTCATATTTTGGTGGTTCTTTGTGTTGTGTTTGAACACGCCTTCCACCGCCATTTTATAGCTTAGCCCCTGGCCCGAATTTCGGGGTCCACCTCACACCGTCAGCCTCGGTACGCCAAGCGCGGGAACGCTCGGCACTCAGTCATCGGCCACGGTCAGCATCGCCGCAAATGACACGCCCGGTGGTGGCGGGGGCGGAGGAGGTGGAGGCGGCACCGGAGGAAACGTGGCCGATCCTATAGATGCGACGTATCGCGGCATCATCAATCCAACAGGCGCGCCGGGCACCGTCGGCGTGCTGACTGTGAAGACGACGGCGAAGGGGCCGTTCACCGGCAAGCTCATTTACAGCGGAAAAACATATCCGCTCAAAGGCAAGTTCAGCCGCATCTTTGGCGTGAACGCCATCATTCATCGGCCCGGCCTGCCGAGCATCGGGCTGAGCCTTGAGTTCGACAATTCGGGCAACGTGCGCGCCTTTTTCGACGCTGGCAACGGGGCGTTCGCCTTCGAGGTGGGCCGCACGCCATTCACAAAAAAGAATCCCACGCCGCTCGCGGGCGCATACACAGGCCCGCTCGGCGCAGCGGCCTTGCTCGCGCAGGGCGGCGGCGTCGCTTTCGTCGCCATCAAACCCGCAGGGAAAGTCACAATCAAAGGCACGCTGCCCGACGGCACGCCATTCATCGCTGCGAGCGCACTCACGAGCGCCGGGCACTTTGGATTCCACACGCCGCTCTATGCAAAAAGTGGGCATTTCTCCGGCAATGCAGCAGTCACCAGCGGCACACGCTTCACCGGCGGAATCACGTGGAGAAAACCACAGGGCGCGGGCGGCTACTTCACCAACACCGGCGTGAACGTCACCGCCGCACTCGACGTTTCACGCTACACGAAGCCTGCCAAAAATACGCGCGCACTCGCCTCGCTCAATTTAACCAACGGAGCGGCGGTCGCCACTTTCACCGGCCTCGACATCGCCGGCAACGTGCTCCCTATCGTCGCAACAGTGGATACAAAAAATAAAGTCACGCCCTCCCCCGCTGACACCCACGCATTGAAACTCACGATCAACGCCGCTACCGGTGCAGTCGGCGGCACGTTTAGCGACACCTTCACGCCGCCGCTCGCAAAACCGCGTGTCACGAAAGTCTTCGGCGTGGTGGATCAGCGCACCGGGCGCATCACCGGCTTCTACCTCGGCCCGGTCACACCGGGCGGATTCGTTCTCGCACCACTAACGCCATGAAAACCATCCTCGCTCTCATCGCCGCACTTTGTTTCGCCGCCGCGAGCCGCGCCGACGCAGTCGAATACCACGCCTATCTAGCGACCGTCTCGCTGCCGATGCTCGACGGCGAATATGTCTCGGGCAACGACCGCATCGTCACCACGCGGCTCTCGTCGAAACAACTCATCAACCTCGCACTCGGTCGCACTTTCTCCACCGTCGTGCCACCCGAACAAACCCTCGTGCTCCTCGTGCCGAAAGCAGGCCCGCCCGAAGGCTCCCGCGTCGTCGTGCTCGACAAGAATACCGGCAGCGTCCTCGCCACCATCGCAACGATTGATCACATTTACATCCTCTCGCCGGACAACATAGCAAAG
The DNA here is from genome assembly GCA_040376335.1 of Verrucomicrobiia bacterium. GTDB lineage: Bacteria > Verrucomicrobiota > Verrucomicrobiia > Chthoniobacterales > Chthoniobacteraceae > SXWH01. Next base: position 3,140 of record JBEIQV010000048.1, read on the forward strand.
CCCAGTTCATCCATGGGGCAGGCGACCGTGAAAGCTCTCTCAAACATCGAAGCCACCTTCCGCGGTCTGGACGCCGCTGCCACGTTCACTCTGCGCGGGAGCGGCACAGGCACGTCGGTCAGCACACCCGATGGCCCACAACTCACACTCACCGCAACGCTCGCAGGCACCTTCGAGCGCACCCTCCCCTTCGGCCTCGTCGCCAGAGGCGTGCTCGTCAAAGGCTCCTTCCGCGCCAACGGCAAACCCATCGCATCCGTCACACTGCCATGAAACTAAAAATCCTTTTTCGCTGCGCACTCGCCTCGCTATCGCTGATGCTTACCTCGTGTAATTTTTTGGCAGTTTTCATAGCGACCTACGCAAATGCTCCCGAACTTCTGGATGGAGTAACCGATACTGACAATGACGGCGTTTCCGATCTTCTTGACCCTGAGCCGGGCGATCCGAACGTTCCGTATAATAACACACCATCCCCCTCTCCGTTTGTTGCACTATCGCCTTCTGAGAAAGTTACACAAACCGGCCCGCGCGCCTTGGCAGCCGTTAGTGAAATAATGGCCGAGTCCTTTGGTTTTCCAGTGGTGATTTCTCTCCCGATCACTTTTCAAACAACCGATGCAAAAGGTGCAACCGTCATCAAAAAGCGAATACTCAAAAACAAAGAGTTGATCAATTTACTGAAAGGTCGCGATCTGAAAACGCCTGTCAGCAAAACGGAACGCATCGTAGCCCTGCTCCCGACAGACTTCACCCATCCGGAAAAGGCAAATATCGTTTTGTATGAGGCAGGCGATCAGCCGAAGTTGGAACTCCTTTTGCAAGGGGATCGCTCGAGTCTAATCTTCGGCGGCCCTACAGGTGACTCGACAGCGTCCTTTGGCGACGGACGACTCGTATCAATGAGTTCACCCGGCTTTTCGATAGATGGCATCAGTCGTCTCAACATCAGCACACTCGGCGGTGAAAAGAGTGCTAAAAAGGTGCCAGTTCAAAAAACCAAAGCCCTTACTGTTTGCGGTCGCCTCGTCATCACGGATGGCGACGGGACGAAAACCGCTCTCATTACCGGCGGCACAGTCATCATCGCTGGAAAACCGCTGGTCGTGGTCCGCAAGTGAACCACCTGCGCACACTGGCGCTGATACTTTTCACCCTCACCGCATGCGAACGTGCACCCGCACCGCAAGCCCCTTCCACCCCACAGCCAGTGCCGAACTCGGAGCCGCTGCAACAAGCCGCTCCAATCAGCGAAATACAGCCAACGCCTGAATTCGCTCCAGAGCCGCCGCCGGGAACAAATCAACCGCTTTTCAACCGCTACCTCGCGAGCCGCGCCGACGAAGAACGTCGCAACGCAATAGACGAACTCCGACGCCTCCCCGCGCGCGAAGCCGTGCCCGTGATTGGCCGCCTGCTCACACGGGAAAATCGCGGCGAACTCCGCATCCTGTTGCTCGATTCACTCGACGCCTGCCGCGGCGAGCCGCAGGCCAAACTCGCCATCGTCCGTCGCGAACTTCTGGAGCACAGCACCACGGGAGACGTTCGCGAGGCTGCACTCGACGCGCTGCTCAACATCCAGCACCGCGACGCCATCCCCCTCTGGCGGGCTCTTTCCGTCAACGCCAACGAACAACTCCTCGACACAGCGCGTCAGGCAATTACTGCGCTGGAATCTTTAAAGTGAAGGGTAAATCCCTTCATTCATCATTTGTCATCCCTATGTATCGAAATAGAATGGGGTTATCATTTTCAGCGAATGCCCTCACCTGCACCGATGAACGTCCAACCCAGCCGCAGCACTTGGCGAAAGATTACTGCGTTTGCGAACTGCGCTGTGATTGCGGTGTGCTTGCCGGCACCGGCATGGGGGCATGGCCCGCTGCACGAAAGGATCGCTGCTTTATCTGCCGAGGTCGCGACGAAGCCGGATGATGCGGGGCTGCGTTATCAATTGGCTGAAATTTATTTTCAGCACGGCGATTGGGATGCTTCGCTGAAAAATCTGGAGCGGGTGGAACAACTCGCACCGGGGAAATTTCCGACTGATTTACTGCGAGGGCGGGCCGCGCTGAGTGCGGGCAAGGCGGATGATGCGAAGGCGGCCCTGGATCGTTTCATCGCAGGGCAGCCGGGAAATTCGCAGGCGCTATATTTGAGGGCACGGGCTTTGGAGCGACTTGGGAAAAATGATGAGTGCCTGAATGATTATCGCGCCGCGCTGGCAGTGGACGCACGCCCAGAACCTGATGTTTTTCAAGAGGTCGCCGTGGCGCTGGCTTTCCGGGGACACCAAGACGAGGCGTTGCGGGTGCTGGATGCTGGAATGGCAAAACTCGGAGCAATCCCAACACTGGGACTTAAGGCGATTGAAATGGAGGTATCCCTAAAGCGCTATGACGCCGCGCTTTTGCGACTGGGGGCGATGCAAAAGGCCGCGCCGCGCCCAGAGCCGTGGATGGCGAAACGCGCTGCACTCCTTGAGCAAGCGGGTCGCCCCGATGAATCACGGGCAGCGTGGGAATCGCTAGTGACTCATCTTTCCGCACTGCCGGAAGCCGAGCGCCGTTCGCACGCCATGAGCAAGCTCGCCGAACAATCGAAACTGGCACTGGAAAAGCTCCCGAAACGAACTATTACTTCCCCGTCATCTCTCTAATGATCCGCTCCTTCACCCGCATCCTGTTCACGCTGACTGCCCTGCTGGCAGCAGTGTTGCACGCTCAGGTGAACTACACAGGCGGCGTCTATAGTCAGAATTTCGACACGTTGCCGGGGACACCGAACAACACGCTCAACACAACGTGGACGGACAACACGACGCTGGCTGGGTGGTATGCGAACAAGACGACGTTCAGCGTCACCGATGGGACCATTGGAATAAGCGGTGCGGCGTCATTTGATTCCACCAGCACCACCGTGAATAACGTCGGGCTTTTCAGTTTCGGCTCCTCTTCCTCAACGGATCGCGCGCTTGGTTCACGAGCGACAACATCTTTCGCAGGAAACAACCCTGTCCTTTACGGTGTGAAGCTGGTCAACAACACTGGGAATACGCTGACGAATTTCACCGTCATCTATACCGGCGAGCAATGGTTCAAAAGTTCCGCTGCAATCCAACATTCGTTGAACCTCGCCTACCAGCTTGGGGCTACCAGCATCAGCACCGGCGCATGGACAACGATGACAGCGGGCACCTTACTGGCACCAGTTTTCACCAGTGGAGCGTCCACACTGAATGGCAACCTTGCAGCAAACCGCGCACTGAAAGTTGCAACGCTCAGCGGAGTTTCATGGGCAGCAGGTCAATCACTCTGGATCCGTTTTAGTGACGCGAATGAAACCGCTTTCGAACAGGGTCTAGCAGTGGATGATTTGTATTTTCTGGCCGATCCAGAGATCGGGCTTTTCTTCAATGGCAGCACAAGTTTCGTCACCACGGGTGCGGGGTCCGCACCACTCGGCGCGGGCAGTTTCACCATCGAATGTCGCTTCCTGAAGACCGGCGCGGGTGTGTCCGTGTCCACTGGCGGCGATGGCGTCACTGCGATTCCGCTGGTGACAAAGGGACGCGATGATGGCGAGGGAAATACGACCGACTGCAACTACTTCCTCGGCATAGACGCGAGCGGCAAATTAGTCGCCGATTTCGAGCAACTCAATGCCACCAATAACGGAACGGCATACAACGCCGGACAAAACTTTCCCGTCACCGGATCGACGACGCTACAGGACGACGTGTGGTATCACGTCGCAGCCACCTACGACACAACATCCGCCACATGGCGTCTTTATGTGAATGGCGTGGCGGAAACGCTCACGACTCCCCTTCCAACTTTTGCCGGAGTGGTCCCGCGCAGTGACAGCATTCAGCATTTCGGCATCGGCACGGCGTTGAACTCACCGGGTGCTGCCTCCGGTTTTTTCCAAGGAGCGATAGACGAAGTGCGGGTCTGGAATTACGCGCGCCCTGCTGCGGACATCCTTGCGAACATCGAAACGAAAATCACCACCGGCGTCGCAGGGCTGCTGGGGCGCTATGGTTTCGATGTGGGCAGTGGCACGACTGCCACAGGCATCACGGCGACGGGGGCCGCGCCAGATGGCACGCTCTCCGGCACCACGTTGCCGCAATGGGTGAATACGAAGGCGTTCGCCAACAGCCCCAACATTCCGCCAACCGTCACAATGACCAGCCCGGCGGACGGCAGCACGTTCGACTCATACTCTCCGCCCACGCTTGCAGCGACCGCGAGCGATCCGGAGGGGCCTGTCGCGAAGGTCGAATTTTACGACGGCCCGACGAAACTCGGCGAGGACACCGCGGCGCCATTCACCTACTCGTTCCCATCCACTCTGGCATCGGGAACACATTCCTTCACCGCACGGGCAATTGATAATTTGGGCGCGTCCACGACCTCGTCTGCGATTGGCGTCACCGTTACCAATGCAAACAACATTTCGCCCGCAGTCAGCATCACCAGTCCGGCAAACAACTCGACATTCGCTGTAGGCTCTAACGTCACCATCAGTGCTAGTGCGAGTGATACGGACGGGACTATTGCTAAAGTGCAATTTTATCAGGGCCCAACCCTACTCGGCGAGGATACCAGTTCCCCTTTTTCCTATACATGGGCATCGCCCAGTTCCAACGGTGCCTACACATTCACGGCTGTAGCGACTGACAATGACAGTGGCACAACCACCTCCGCCCCCATAACGGTCAATCTAACGCCACAATACATCTATACGCAAAATTTCGATGCGATGTTGAGTGGCACCACGCTGCCGAGTGGCTGGTCTTTCATCGGCACAATGGGCGGAGACCACTCAATATGGAGCGACGCAACAGGCATCCCTGCAACCTCGGTAGCAGGCGGAACCTCCAATACTACGCTGGTGGCAACGACAACCTTTACAGCGTCCAGCGATACACAGGGTTACAATTTCGCACTACCCGACACAGCTACCGACCGCGCGCTTGGCACTTCGCCGAGCGCCGCCAAAGGCGTAGCTTTGCAATTAACGCTGACCAACACCTCGGGAATCGTCTTAAACTCATTGCAGATCAGTTATGACATCCGCCGTTTAACGGCCAGCACTGCGGATAATGAACTGCCGGGCTATCGGCTCTTTTACAGCCTGAATGGCGGCACCACTTGGACGAACGTCGCACCCCTGAATCCCACGCTGAGCGGATCGAGTGGCGTTGTCGTGCCAAACACCGAAGGCATAACATCCGTGCCCGCTACAAACTTCAGCCTCAGCGGGCCTTGGGCGAGTGGCGCAGCGCTGCTGCTCCGCTGGGTAGATGATAATGCCGGGCAATCCTCACCCAACCAAGTCATCGGCCTAGATAACATAACCGTTGTATCGAAAGATCTGAGGCGTGGGCCGTATTTACAAATGGCTGCGCCAACACGAATGACCATCCGCTGGCGCACTCTGACGAGTGTCGTCGGGCGCGTGCAATTTGGCACGATAGTTGAAAACTTGAATCAAACAGTGGATGAGCCAGCAGCCACGAAGGAACATAGTGTCACGCTCACCGGGCTGACTGCGAATACGACGTATTTCTACAATATCGGCTCTGCGACCGAGATCATCGCTGGCGATGAATCGCTCACATTCACCACACCACCCGTCGCAGGAACTGCGATCAATACACGCATCTGGGTGATGGGTGACGCAGGGACCACTGGGAACAATCCATCGGAAACACGACAGAAGGCTGTTCGTGATGCCTTCTATACTTGGACGGAAACGCGCACGCCGAACCTCGTGCTGCAACTCGGTGACAACGCATACAATCTGGGTCTGGATACAGAATTTCAGGCCGGCATGTTCGACATATACCCCTCAATGCTCCGCAAAACGCCGTTCTGGTCGTGCCTAGGCAATCATGAAGTGTATGGCCCAAGCCCTTACCCCTATTTCAGCATCTACACACTCCCCACCGCTGGCGAGGCTGGCGGCGTCGCGTCGGGCACCGAAAACTACTACTCGTTTGATTACGGCAATATCCACTTCATCAGCCTCGACTCCATGACCGCCGCCAATCGCACCACGAACGGCGCGATGGCAACATGGCTCCAGAACGACCTCGCAAGCACGGCTGCAACCTGGATCATCTGCTTTTTCCACCATCCGCCCTACACCAAGGGTTCCCACGATTCCGACAATGGAATCCTAAACGATCCCGATCCCGAACTGGTGGAGATGCGGGAAAACATCGTGCCCATCCTCGAGGCTGGCGGCGTGGACCTCGTCCTCAGCGGACACAGCCACAGCTACGAACGCTCCAAGCTGATTGACGGCCACTACGGCTACTCCAACACGTTCGTCCCATCGATGTTCAAGAATGCAGGAAATGGACGTGAAACTGGCGTCGGAGCGACTGGGGCTTATACAAAGGATTTCGACGCTCACCGCGGTGCCGTTTACACAGTTGCCGGCAGTTCGGGCAAAACAACAATTTGGACAAGCGGGAGCAATGCACTTGTGAACCCTGCCCCCCACCCCGTCATGAACACTTCTTTGCTCACGATTGGCTCCGTGGTTCTCGATATTTACGAAAACCGTCTCGATGCGAAATTCATCAGCGGCACGGGAACTGTGGACGACTACTTCACCCTGATCAAACAAGGAAACGCCGACAGCGACGCAGACGGCATCCCCGATGAATACGAAATCGCCCACGGACTGAACCGCCACATTTCTACGGACGCGATTCTCGATGGCGACAACGACGGCGCAATCAACCGCGACGAATTCGTCCTCGGTCTGAACTCGCTGGTGCCCGATCGTTACAATTTCACTACCACACGCAACGCACAGACAGGCGCAGTTACAGTGACCTTCCCGACCATCCCTGCGCGCAATTATCGCGTCTGGTATAGCAATACCCTGACGACATGGAACCCTGCTTCTTCCATCATCTCCGGCACAGGCTCCAATCAGGTCTGGGTGGACGACGGCTCTGAAATCCCAGCAGCCACTGGTAATCGGCGTTTCTACAAAGTCGTCGTGACTACGGCACAGTAAGAACAACTCCCCTAAAAAAACTTTAATTGGAGAATTTCCAAGGACAACGGCACACTTCTGTGTCCCTTTCTATAATGATGCGCTGTCTCAATTTCACACAGAAGTCGTTTCAAATTCTCCCGTTACTGACCACGCTGTTTTTATTCATTCTGTCCTCAGCTTTTGCAGCAATTCCCGTGGGCGTTTCCGGTAGCGGCAGCCTGACTTTCGACACCCTGCCTTCGGTCACTGAATGGGCCACCATGAGCGTGCCCGGCGCGAATTCGGACATTCAAACATACCCCGACGCCGATATGGATCTGGCCATGAGCGCGACGCCTCCTGCCTATGTGACCGGAGGTGCCATCACTGCGACCCAGATCAATTCCGCACTCGGAACAAAAACCACCAGCGCCACAAGCAGTCGTGCCTACTGGCGCTCGGTTCAAAACAGCCTCTGCACCCAGCCCACCGGCAACAGCATGACGCTGCTCATGGGGACATTTCAAAACACATCAGGGGGCACGATCACTGATTTGGCGGTTTCTTACACGCTCACACTGGCTGGAGTTGGTGGTGTTGCGGACGAAATCAAGGGACACCGGATTTATTTAAGTAAAACAGGGACCGCCGGGAGTTGGACTGTCGTTGGCAACCAAACCACGCTCAACACAAGGCAGGTCACTTTCAATCTCTCCTCACTCGCATGGGCAAATAATGATTTCCTCTACGTCATCTGGGCCGATGACAACGGCACCAGCCCGGACGGAGACTACAGTATTGATAATCTGAGCCTCACGCCATTCACCCCGGCCACAGGGCCATCTGTCGCCATCACCAGCCAGGCCAACGGCGCAAGCGTGGGGGCCAATTTCATCATCGAAGCCGCCGCCTCGACCACGAGCGGCAGCATCAGCAGTGTGTCATTTTACGACGGCGCAAACCTGCTCGGGACGGACACTACAAGCCCATATACCTACGCATGGATTGGAGCGCCGGAGGGAACACACGCGCTGACGGCGGTGGCCTTGGACAGCAACAGCCTTTCGGTCACGTCATCCGTGGTCAACGTCACCACGATTGCCGGTGCTGGGACACTGACACGCGGCCCCTATTTGCAAAAAGCCAGCCCGACTCAGATAACAATCCGCTGGCGCAACACACTCCAAAACATTGGCCGCGTGAAATACGGCATCGCCGAGGGAAATCTGGATCAAACAGTGGACGAAACCATCGCACCCGCACCGGGGCCTTTAACGGGTTTCGATCACTTCATCACGCTCACAGGACTTTCCCCAAACACGACATATTTCTACAGCATCGGCTCCGCTGACGACATCCTGGCCAGCGGCACAGACTACACTTTCACCACCCCGCCGCTTCCGGGCGCAGTGCTCAACACCCGCATCTGGGTGCTCGGCGATGCAGGAACAACGGGAAATAATCCGGCAGAATTGCGACAAAAAGCAGTGCGGGATGCATTCTACACGTGGACGGGATCGCGCACGCCCAACCTCGTCCTGCAATTGGGAGACAACGCCTACAACACGGGCACGGATGCCGAATACCAGTCTGCCGTCTTCAACATCTACCCCACGATGCTGCGAAAGACGCCGTTCTGGTCCTGCCTCGGAAACCACGAAACCGCGCAGTCCACGGCGCGAATCACCACCTATCCTTACTTCGACATTTATACCCTGCCCACCGCCGGGGAGTGCGGCGGCGTCGCATCGGGCACCGAGCATTACTACTCTTTCGATCACGGAAACATCCACTTCATCGCCCTCGACTCGATGACTGCGAGCCGAGACACCATCGAGGTGAACGGCACCGACGGCCCCATGGTCGCGTGGCTGCGTGCGGATCTCGCGAGCACCACCGCGACTTGGATCGTCTGCTTCTTCCACCACCCGCCTTACACCAAAGGCTCCCACAATTCCGACAGCCTCACCGACAGCGATGGCGCGCTGGTGCAGATCAGGGAAAAAATCCTGCCCATCCTCGAAGCCGGCGGAGTGGATCTCGTCCTGAACGGCCACAGCCATTGCTACGAGCGATCCTTCCTGCTCGACGGCCACTACGGCTTTTCCACGTCACTCCTGCCTGCGATGAAAAAGAACGCCGGCAACGGACGCCCATTAAGCGACGGTGCCTACATCAAACCGCTCACCGGCCCGCGCGACAACTTCGGCGCAGTCTATACCGTGACCGGATCCGCAGGCCAAGCCACCGGCGGCACGCTCAACCACCCCGCGCACTACATTTCCCTCAACAACCTCGGCTCCTTCGTCTTCGACGTGAACGGCACGCGACTCGACGCCACTTTTGTAAAAAGCGACGGCAGCACGCCGGACACATTCACCATCATCAAGCAGGGAGCCGCCGACCGCGATGGCGACGGCATCCCTGATGAATTTGAGATGGCAAACGGCCTCGATCAAGCAGTCGCAGCCGACGCGCTTTTGGATGCCGAGGGCGATGGCTTAAGCAATCTTGATGAATACATTTTTGGCCTCAACCCTCAGCTGACAGATCGCTATAACTTCACCACAACTCGCGACGCGCAGAGCGGTTTCGTCACTATAAACTTCCCAACCATCGCCGCGCGTAATTATCGCGTCTGGTATAGCGATGACCTGAGTGCATGGAGCCCCGCACCAACCGTTTTCGCCGGCAATGGCTCCACTCAAAGCTGGGTGGATGATGGGGTTGAAATCCCCCCCGCAGTTAACAATAAGAGGTTTTACCAAATCCGCGTGACTACCGTTCCCTAGAATGGCCCTATTTACGGGAGCTTTTCCAGCGTCTGCGCGAGGTCGGCGATCAGATCCTTCGCGTCTTCCAAGCCGATGCTGAGGCGCAGGAATCCTTCGCCGATATCCTCGGGATAATTGAGCACACCGATGTCGGGATTGTCGCCTTCCTGCGGATAATATTGGACCAGCGACTCAGTGTGACCGAGGCAGACTGCGTGAGTGATGAGGCGCAGGTTTTTGAGGAAGGTGAAGTAGTCCGGCTTCGCACATTTCAGGATCACGTTCATCATCCCGCCAAAGCCGCTCATTTGTTTCTTCGCGATGGCGTGCTGCGGGTGGCTCTCCAGACCAGGATAGCGCACAAGCTTCACCTTCGGATGCGACTCCAAAAAGCGCGCAATCGCCAGCGCGTTTTCGCAGTGCTGCTTCATCCGCAGAGGCAACGTCGCCGCGCTGCGCATGAGCAGCCACGCGGTGAAAGGACTGATCGTCGCACCGAGATGCACGCTCGCGGTGAGGCGGATCTGCGAGATGAGATCCTTCCGTCCGGTCACACATCCACCGAGGCTGTCGCCGTGGCCGTTCACGTATTTGGTCAGGCTGTGCATCACCAAATCCGCGCCGAGCGCGATGGGATTTTGCGTCACGAGGCCGGAGAAGGTGCTGTCCACGGTGAAAATCGCGCCGATGCTTTTTGCGATGGCGGAAATGGCGGCGATGTCGCTGATGAGCGTCGTGGGATTCGCCGGGGTCTCGATGTGGATGAGCTTCGTGTTCGGACGAATCGCCGCACGCACCGCCTCGGGGTTCGTCGAATCCACGAGCGTCAGCTCCACGCCGAATCGCTTTGCGAAATGATCCACCAAAAAGCCGTGGATGCCGATGTAGCAAATCCGCGAGCTGATCATGTGGTCGCCCGCGCTCAGCAGCGTGAAAAACGCGCCGGAAATCGCGGCGACACCGCTCGACGAAACCACGCAGTCCTCCCCGCCCTCCATCCCCGCAAGCCGCTCTTCAAGATAGCGCGCATTCGGATGCCGCGAGCGCGGATAGTTGAAGGCATCGGGATCATTCCAATCAAAGGACTCCGCGAGAGTTTCCGAGTTGCTGTTGAGTTCAAAGCTGTTGCCAAGAACGATTGGCCGGCGAATGGCCTTCGTTTCCGAATCCACTCCCTCGCCGCAATGAATGGCGCGCGTGGCTTCCCCTAGTTTTCGTGTTTCTTCAAACGGCAGATTCATGATTTGGTTTCGTCAGATTTTTCAGATGGTTCGGGAACGTGGTCTTTGTCGAACTTGTCGTAGCGCGCCGGATTCGCGACCACCATCAGGGCAGAGATACCGACGCCCAAACAAAGGAATACGGCAGGGAACCCGCCAAGATTTGCGAGGTGTTGTATCCCGTCCAATTTGTCGAACGAAGTCATGATGATGTAGCAAAATACCGTCATCAATGTGCCCCACGCTATTTTCACGAACATACTCGACTCGGTATGTTCCGGGGTAATCCCCTTCGAACTGATATTGCTCATCGTGTCCGTGTTGCCATCGGCTGTGGTTACGAATGAAAGGAAGGCTGTGATCAGCAGAATGGGGATCAGGATTTTTCCAAAAGGTAGATGCTCCAGAAAAGCGAAGAGGACTTTGCAGGGATTGTTTGGGTCCAGCAATTTAGCCAACCCGAAATTCTCGTGCATATCCATGTGAACCACGGCTCCGCAAATGACAGCCATCCAGATACCCGTGAAGATGGAGGGCAGCAGGACGTTGAAGAATAGGAACGCGCGAACGGTATATCCGTAGGCGATACGCCCAAGAAACACACCCATGATCGGCGCCCACGCAAAAAACGCGGAGAAATACATCTGCGTCATGCCGTGGATCGTGTCGTCACTGTGCGCAGCGCCGGTGTTTAAAACCTTTTGGAAATACTGCCCCAAAAACTGCCCCAGCCCCTCGACCGCAAAATTAAAAATGAAGCGCGTGGGTCCCAGAATCACAACGAGCGCCAGAAAGCCGATTAGAAATATCGTATTGGCAGTGGCGATCCAGCGAATCGCTTTGGTAACGCCGCTGATTGCAGCAGCCACCGAGGCGGCCATGAC
>JBEIQV010000141.1:0-8636 GCA_040376335.1 Verrucomicrobiia bacterium
CCGAGCTTGTGGCCCACCATGTTCTCGGTGACAAACACCGAGTTAAAAACTTTTCCGTTATGCACCATGAACGTGTGCCCCACGAAATCGGGCACGATGGTCGAGCGGCGCGACCATGTTTTGATCGGCTTCTTCGAACCACTGGCGTTGTTCTTATCAATCTTCTCGAGCAAGTGCTGCTCGATGAAAGGTCCTTTTTTGAGGCTGCGTCCCATAGATTAAAGTGCGGCTTTCTTGGTTGATTTCTTACGTTGGAGAATAAAGCGATCGCTCGGCTTGTGCTTGCGACGGGTCTTGAAGCCTTTGGAGAGTTGGCCCCAGGGCGACATCGGATGATGACGTCCGCCACCACCCTTGGATTTGCCCTGACCGCCACCCATAGGATGGTCAACAGGGTTCATCACCATACCGCGAACGGTAGGACGAACACCACGCCAACGGCTGCGACCAGCTTTGCCGGAACTGACGTTCATGTGGTCAATGTTGCCGACTTGTCCGATGGTCGCGTAGCACTTGACGTGAACGCGGCGGATTTCGCCGGATGGCATTTTGATCAAAGCGTAATCACCTTCACGGTTGTTCAGGATAATCTGAGTGCCTGCGCTGCGGCCAATCTGACCACCGCGACCCGGCTGGAATTCAACGTTGTGAATCGAAAGACCGAGCGGAATCTCACCGAGTGGAAGGGCATTGCCAATTTTTGGCTCGCTACCGGGACCTGCGGTGACTTGTGCGCCAACTCCGAGTCCGGCTGGGGCAAGGATGTATGCCTTCGTGCCATCGGGATACTGGATGAGCGCGATACGGCAGGTGCGGTTCGGATCGTATTCGATGGCGATGACGTTCGCGGTGACTCCACGAGTGCTGCGTTTGAAATCAATGATACGATACTTCTGCTTGTGACCACCGCCGATGTGACGGGTTGTGATACGTCCGTTGTTATTGCGGCCACCGGTCTTTGGCTTGGCTTCGACGAGCGAACGCTCGGGCTTCTTCTTCGTGATCTCTTTGAAATCAGGAAGCGCCTTGAAGCGGTTCGACGGTGTGATTGGTCGGAAAAATTTAAGTCCCATGGTGTGCTCCTATGTTTAGGCGAATTCGAGTTTTTCGCCAGGTGCGAGTGTGACGATTGCCTTTTTCCAATCGCTGGTGCGACCGGGGTGTTGTGTGCGACCACGGCGGAATTTACCTCCGACTGTGGTGGTGTTCACGCGAACAACCTTCTTTTTGAAAAGTTTCTCAATCGCCTGGCGAATCTGAACTTTGTTGGCGTTCATTCGCACTTTGAAGACGTATTGATTGTGCTTCTCAGAGAGAATGCTTGCCTTCTCCGTAAGGTGAACGGTCTTGATGATGTCGTATGGCTCGTTCATTTGTTGATGCGTTCCGCGATCTCTGTGAGCGCGTCGTTGGTGAGGACGATTTTCTTGAAGCCGAGGAGATGCTCCGTATTCACGTCTGCGCTGGTGATTAGCTCAGTCCTTGGGACGTTGCGTGAAGCCAGAAGCGTGTTGACGTCGAAATCCTTGGCGATGACGAGTGTCTTTGGCTCAGTAGATAGCGATGCTAGGAGTTTGATGAACTCTTTCGTCTTCGGCTGCTCTATTGCGAATTTTTCGACAATAGTCACATCGCCTGCGAGAATGCGGACGCTGAGAGCCTTGCGTAGAGCCACGCGGCGGGTCTGCTTCGAGATTTTCTTCGAGTAGTCGCGGGGATGCGGACCGAAAACAACGCCGCCGCCGACCCAAACAGGGCTGGAGCGGTAACCAGCGCGGGCGCGTCCGGTTCCTTTTTGTTTCCATGGTTTTGCACCGGAGCCGTTGACTGTGCCCTTGGTCTTCACCGAAGCGGTTCCACTGCGGCGACTCGCGCGGTAGGCGACGATGGTTTCGTGAACGGCTTGTGTGTATCGGCCATTGAGGACGACATCAATGTTTGCGGCCTTCGCTGCTTCGACTGTGAGAATTGTAGCGCTCATTATTTAGCTGCCTCCTTCTTGGCTTTGATAGCTGGACGAATGACGACGTAGGTGCCGGGTTTTCCGGGAACTGCACCGCTGATGAGGATGACGCCCTCTTCTTCGCGCACTTGGACAACGGTGAGATTCTGCACAGTGATGCGCTCATCACCCATGTGACCAGGCATACCCATGTTCTTCCACACGCGACCTGGCGTCGAACGGTTACCGATAGCGCCGTTGCGGCGATGCATCATGTGACCATGCGATGCTGGCTGGCCGTGCATGTTGTGCTTTTTCATGACGCCTTGGAAGCCGTGACCCTTGCTGCGTCCGATGACGTCCACGACGTCGCCGACTGCAAATTGTTTCACGGAAAGATCCACGCTGTCTTCCAGCTTGGCGTCGTCGGGTAGACGAAATTCTTTCACGAGCTTTTTCGGCTCGCTTCCGGCCTTCTTGAAAACGCCGAGGTTCGCTTTTTTGACGCGACTTTCCTTTTGCGTATCGAAGCCGACTTTCACAGCGACGTAGCCGTCGCTGTCAGCGGTCTTCTTTTGCAGAAGTGAATTGCCGCCTGCTTCGATGACGGTGACAGGCGTGATTACGCCCTTTGCGTCATATATGCGGGTCATGCCCAGTTTTTTGCCCAATAGTCCGATCTTCATTGGTTCGTCAGATCTTGATGGTGATGTCTACGCCCGCCGGTAGATTGAGTTTGCGGAGCTCGTCCACGGTTTTTGCGGTCGGCTCGATGATGTCGAGCAGGCGCTTGTGGGTGCGAATTTCAAATTGGTCCATGCTCTTCTTGTCCACGTGAGGAGAGCGGTTCACGGTGAATTTTTCAATTCGTGTAGGAAGCGGGATTGGTCCTGCGACACGAGCGCCTGTGCGCTTGGCCGTCTCGACGATATCAACCGCCGATGCGTCGAGGACGCGGCTGTCAAAAGCCTTGAGTCGAATGCGAATGCGTTGTCCGTTCATGCGATTTTTGTGTTATTTGCCTTTCTGGTCGAGGACGGCGGCCTTCACGTTTTCGGGCACTTGCTCGAAGTGTGAGGGCTCCATGGTGTAGCTGGAGCGCCCTTTGGAAAGTGAGCGGATGGCGGTAGAGTAGCCGAACATTTCGGCCAGCGGCACATCTGCGTTGATGACGCAGAGACCGTGCTTGGTCTCCATGCCTTTGATAATTCCACGGCGACGGTTCAAGTCGCCCATGATGTCACCTTGATAGTCTTCGGGGGTCGCGTTCTCCACCTTCATGATGGGTTCGAGAAGAATCGGGCTGGCGTTTTTATACGCGTCCTTCATCGCGAAAATTGCGGCCATCTTGAATGCGTTTTCGTTCGAGTCCACGTCGTGGTAGCTGCCGAAAACGATGTCCACTTCGAGGTCAATGACCGGGTAACCACCGAGGATTCCGTTCAGGAACGCCTCTTCGATACCCTTCTTCACTGCGGGAATGTAATCTTTTGGAATGGTTCCGCCGACGACCTTATTCTCGACAGTGTGTCCCTTGCCGCGTTCTGCCGGACGGATGTCCACTTCGACGTGGCCATATTGACCGCGACCACCGGACTGCTTGATGAGTTTGCCGACCCCGTGCGCTGGTTTCGTGCAGGTTTCGCGGTAGGCGATTTGCGGTTTGCCGGAGTTGGCCTCCACTTTGAACTCGCGGAGCATGCGATCCCGGATGATTTCCAAGTGAAGCTCACCCATTCCAGCGATGATGGTCTGGCCGGTTTCTTCGTCGGTGCGGACACGGAAGGTTGGATCCTCCTCAGCTAGACGCTGGAGCGCGATGCCCATCTTTTCCTGATCGACTTTCGTCTTCGGCTCGACGGACATACTGATGACCGGGTCAGGGAAAGACGGCGGTTCAAGCATGATTTCCACTTCCTCGTCGCAGAGTGTGTCGCCTGTTGTGATGTTGCGAAGACCTACGATTGCGGCGATGTCGCCCGAGTAGCAGGTCTCGATATCTTCACGCTTGTCGGCCTGAATCTGAATGAGACGGCTGACGCGGTCGGTTTTGCGAGTGCGCGGATTGTAAATGGTGTCCCCGCGTGTGAGCTTGCCACGATAGACGCGGAAGAACACGAGCTTGCCGACGAAAGGATCGCTCCAAAGTTTGAAAGCGAGGCCGATGAATTTTGCTGCGTCATCCG
Source organism: Verrucomicrobiia bacterium (assembly GCA_040376335.1). GTDB lineage: Bacteria > Verrucomicrobiota > Verrucomicrobiia > Chthoniobacterales > Chthoniobacteraceae > SXWH01. Next base: position 4,129 of record JBEIQV010000141.1, read on the forward strand.
GAGGCGTTGCAATCTTCTCTTCGTGATTGTCCGGGTTGATACCTTCCTGCGGAGGAATATCAATTGGCGAAGGGAGGTAATCAATCACCGCGTCAACGAGATATTGAACACCCTTGTTCTTAAAGGCGCTACCACCCACGACCGGCACAAACTTATTGGCGATGGTCTGGCGGCGAATCGCCTGCTTTACCATCGGAATGGTGATTGGCGTCTCTTCGAGGAAGGCCGTTCCGAGTTCGTCATCAATATCGCAAAGCGCGGCGATGAGTGCGTCATAGGCCTCGTTCACTTCGTCCACCTTGTCGGCAGGAAGCTCCTCGACAACATACTTCGAGCCCATGGATTCATCTTCCAAATAGATAATCGCCTTCTTGTTGATGACATCCAACTGGCCACGGAGATTGTCTTCCTTGCCGAGCGGAATGAGCACAGGCCAGGCATTCGCCTTCAGCTTGGTGCGCATATCGTTCAGCGCATTGGCGAAGTCCGCACCCGTGCGGTCCATCTTGTTCACGAAAGCGATACGAGGAACGCCATACTTGGTCGCCTGACGCCAGACAGTCTCGGACTGAGGCTGCACACCGGCCACTGCGCAGAACACTGCAATAGCACCATCGAGAACGCGGAGCGAACGCTCCACCTCGGCCGTGAAGTCCACGTGTCCGGGCGTGTCAATGATGTTGACGCGCATTTTCTGGTCTTCGTAAAGCTTCACCACTCCGGCCTGCTTGATCTGCTTCCAGAAGCAAGTCGTCGCCGCCGATGTGATCGTAATACCACGCTCACGCTCCTGCTCCATCCAGTCAGTGACGGTCGTGCCTTCATGCACTTCACCGATCTTGTGGATCATGCCGGTGTAAAAGAGAATGCGCTCCGTCAACGTCGTCTTACCCGCATCAATGTGCGCGGCAATACCGATGTTCCGCGTCTTTTCGAGCGGATATGCGCGATCTGGTGAATTTAAGTTGGTGGACATTCCTGAAAAATTATTCGCTTAGAAGCGGAAGTGAGCGAAGGCGCGGTTGGCCTGGGCCATCTTGTGTGTGTCGTCGCGTTTCTTAACGGCATTCCCCTGCCCCAACGCAGCTTCTTTCAATTCATTGGCGAGCGCCTTGCGGAAGGAACCCTTGCGAGCTTGCGCGTAGGTGACGATCCAGCGGAGAGCGAGTGCAGTTCCACGGGCCGGCGCGACTTCCATCGGCACTTGATACGTGGCACCGCCGACGCGGCGGCTCTTCGTTTCGAGACGAGGACGAACGTTCTCCACCGCCTTGTTGAGTGTCTCCAGCGGGTCAACGGCCTCGCTGTTCTGACGGCTCTCTTCGATGGCCGAATAAACAACGCGTTCAGCGAGCGAACGCTGGCCGCTCTGCATGATGGTTCCGATCAAACGGGCAACCACCGGGCTCGCATAGCGGGCGTCTGATTTCTCCTCTTTATGAATGACTCGGCGACGACGGGACATGGTGTGAGATAGGGTTAAAAATTATTTCTTCTTTTTGCCGGTAGTGGCTTCAGCGCCTGGCTTCGGACGCTTCGCTCCGTATTTCGAGCGGCTGCGACGGCGACCTTCCACTCCGAGGGCGTCGAGCGCACCGCGGACGAGATGGTAACGAACGCCGGGCAAATCTTTCACACGACCGCCACGGACGAGGACGATGCTATGTTCCTGCAAATTGTGCCCTTCACCCGGAATGTAAGCGATCACTTCGATGCCATTCGTCAGGCGAACCTTGGCCACTTTACGAAGCGCAGAGTTTGGCTTCTTGGGCGTGCGCGTCATGACTTGCAGACAGACTCCACGGCGAAACGGGCAGTTCACCAAAGCGGGTGACTTGCTTTTGTATTTCACCTTGGTGCGTCCTTTGCGAACGAGCTGGTTTATAGTTGGCATGTGAAAGTTAGTATTAAATATTTCGCACCACGCTTGGCTTTGCAGCCCTTTGCCATCCTTGCCTTTGAGAGAGTCGGACAACTAAATCCGCCGTGGTTTGGTGCGAGCCACCTGCGGCGAGGGGCGCGGAAACTAGAAATTGAGAGCCACTTGGCAAGCACTTTCTGCAACCGCGACCAATTATTTTTCCTTCCCCTCATCGTCCGACGACACCTCACCCGCGTCCACAATGCGAGTTTTTGCAAACCCGTCACCGGAACCGCGAATGCACATGTAAGTCAGAGCGCGGAGAAAAAGGGAGACGCGTTCTAGTGACGTAGTAAAAACATAGCAAGAGCTTTTTTGAAAAAAGCATCAACAAAAACAAAATCACCTACGTAAAATCGAAATGCAGCGGCGTAACTCCCGCAACATTGCGCACAAGCCAACACCAATGGTTAAACAATAAAGACAAGCCGCTCAGAGTGAGCTGTGCGGCTTGGCGGCATTTTCTACAGTGCGTATTTGTGAGTGAGGGATGACGGCTTGCGAATGGCGGACAACAGGCACTCCGCCACTGACTGCCAAGCAATCACTCAAGTGCAGCACCCTCACAGCCCCGAGGGATGCCGGATGCTGTAGCGGCTGGCGGGGCGGCTTTTCGTCGTCCAGCGCGGGCCTTCGTTGCAATCGTGCCAGCCGGTGTCGAAGCGCAGCCCGGCGACGACGAGGAAGACGTGCCCGGATTTCGCATAAACGCTGATCCATTTCCCAAGCCCACGCGAGCCGTAGTTGCGGAAGCTCTTCGACGTTCCAAAACCCTTGAGCAATCCCGCTTCGCGCAACACGTAGGACGCCGCGCCGGAGCAATCGTAGCCCGAATCAATCCCATCGCATCGTCCGCCGCCGTAGCAGTAGGGCAGGCCGGCGATGCGATTCCCGGCGGCAATCGCCGCATGCACGGCTGCGGGCGCGGACTCCGGCGCGCTGGCGTAGCCGCCGCTGAGCGTCGCCGTCTTTCCCCGCACGTAGCGGTATTCGTAGCGGGTGGACGAGCAGCCGCTGAGAAACAGCAGGGCACAAAACGCGAGCAGGGCGATGAATGGGCGAAGCATGGCGGGCCTTGGCTAAAACTTTCTGCGGCGGAGATGCAATGATTCTCTCGCCCAAGACGGACGGCTCGTTTAACACCTCGCCCCGATTTTTTAAAATGCTCACAATCCGCGATCTCAAAGTCTCCGCCGGTGGCCGCATGCTCTTCGAGGGCGCGTCCATGACTGTCAACTACGGCGAACGCGTCGCACTCGTCGGCCCGAACGGCGCAGGTAAGTCCACGCTCTTCTCAATCATCCTGCGCGAAAACGATCCCGACTCCGGCGTGATGGAGCGCGATGCGTGGACGATGGTCGGCTATCTCCCGCAGGAGGGCGAAGTCGTCGGCGAAGAAACCGTGATGGACGTGGCGACCGGGCGCGCTGGCGAACTTCCCGCACTCGAAGCACGGCTGCATGAGTTGGAAAAAACAGGCAGCGTGGATTCGCCCGAATACCTCGAAGCCCACGCCAAGCACGAAGCGCTGAGCAACCCGCAAGTGGAGGCGAAGGCCAAGAAAATCCTGCGCGGCCTCGGCTACCGCGATACGGATTACGATCGCAAGGCGAAGGAACTCAGCGGCGGCTGGGTGATGCGCGCACACCTCGCCCGCCTTCTCGTGATGGAGCCCGACCTCCTCCTGCTCGACGAGCCCACTAACCACCTCGACCTGCTCTCATTGCTCTGGCTCCAGCAGTATTTGAAAAACTATTCCGGTGCCGTCCTCCTCATCTCGCACGACCGGCAGTTCATGGATGAAATCGTCCAGAGCGTGTATGAAATCGCCGAGAAAAAGCTGCACAGCTTCACCGGCAACTACACCGATTACCTCCGCCAAAAAGAAGAACGCTACGAACAGCAAAACGCCGCCTACAAAAACCAGCAGAAGGAAATCGAAGCATTGCAGGAATTCGCGGACCGCTTCCGCAGCGTCGCCTCGAAGGCCTCGCAGGCGATGAGCAAGCTCAAGCAAATCGAGCGCATGGAACTCATCGAAAAACCCGTGCCGCCGAAGAAACCCTTCCGTTTCCAAATCCCGCAGCCGCCCCGCATCGGCCAGCGCGCCATGTCTCTCGAAGGCATCCACATGGCCTACGGCGTGACGCAGGTTTATCGCGGCCTCGATCTCACCGTCGAGCGCGACGAACGCACCGTGCTCGTCGGCCCGAACGGCGCGGGCAAATCCACCCTGCTCAAAATCCTCGCAGGCATCCTCGATTTCCAAAAAGGCACACGCACCCCCGGCCTCAACGCCAAGATCGGATACTTCAGCCAGCACCGCTCCGCTTCACTCGACCCGAACAAAACCGTGCTCCAGGAAGTCATGGAAAGCGGCAAGGACCTCAGCGAAAACGAAGCGCGCGGCATCCTCGGCTCCTTCCTATTCCGCAAAGACGAAATCTACAAAAAGACCGACATCCTCAGCGGCGGCGAAAAGACCCGCCTCAACCTCATCAAATTCCTCGTGGACCCGCCGAACCTCCTCCTCATGGACGAGCCCACCACGCATCTCGACATCCACAGCGTCGAATCCCTCACCCTC
>JBEIQV010000416.1:0-1941 GCA_040376335.1 Verrucomicrobiia bacterium
CGTTCGAGGTCGCGCACACGTTGGAGCGGCAGCTTGAGTTCGTTATTGAACCACTCATCGGCCATGTGCGCGTAAGTGAGCGCAGCCTTGGTTTCACGGGAACCGGAGCGGAGGGCGCGGCGTTGCAGGCGCTTTTCCACTGCGACACCGGCGGCGAGTGTTTCCTCGTCGTCGAAGGCGTTCTTTTTCGCAGCGCGTTCGATTTCGCTCCGGGCCTCGGTGAAAACGCGGCTGAGCGCGTCGAATACCGTCTGGCTAGCGCCATCGCGCATGGCAGTTCCGGGGCCGCAGAGTTCCTCGGTGAGCGTGAATTTGATGCAGCGGTGGGAAAATTCGCACCGCTCGCACCAACGGTCGCAGTAGTGGTGGATGCCCTCGATGAAGCGTGGTTCGCTTTTGGGTTTGCGTTTTGTTGCAGCAGGTTTGCGGCGCTTCGCGGGCATGGAGTTGGTGCTATCGGGCCGGTGTTCCAGGGGCAAGCGGGCTTGTGGAAAATTATAAACGGGACTTTGAGTCACTTGCCCTACTGCATAGCGATGTGTATGCCTGCTTTCCTCCTGCATGGAAACTGCCGCCAATCCGAACATCGCGAAGTGCCCGACTTGCGGCGCGTTGATTGACGCGTCGAAGGAGGAGCCTTTCGCCAAGGTGCAATGTCCGGCCTGCAACACTAGTATGCGGGTGCGCCAATTATTTGCGAACTACGAGATCATCGGCGTGCTGGGTGAAGGCGGACAGGGAATGGTGTATCGTGCTGTGGACAAAAAATTAAACCGTGCCGTGGCCATCAAGCTCATGAAGCGGGAATACAGCGAGGATCCGATTTTTGTGAGGCGTTTCCAGAGCGAGGCAAAGGTGACAGCGAGCCTGAGTCACCCGAACGTGGTGAAGGTATTCTCATTTGGCGAGGACATGGGGCTGCTCTACCTCGCGATGGAAGTGGTGGATCACGGCAGTCTCGATGCGCAGATGGCTGATAATAGAAAAGTCTCCGAGGATCGCGCTCTGGATGTGGGCATCCAAATTGCAAAGGGCCTGCAAGCTGGTCTGGAAAAGGGGCTGATTCACCGCGACATCAAGCCGGGCAATATTCTGTTTTCCGATGAAAACACAGCGAAGATCGTGGATTTCGGTCTGGCGATTCTTGTCGAGAAACAGCACGAGGAAGAGGGTGAAGTGTGGGCGACGCCGTTCTATGTTTCGCCGGAAAAACTGGACGGACAGCAGGAGGATTTTCGCAGCGATATGTATTCGCTGGCAGCAACGCTTTTTCACGCCATAGCGGGACGTCCGCCGTTCATCTCGGAGACGAATTCGATGAGTGAGTTGAAGCGGATCAAAAGCAAACCGACTCATTTGAGTCACTTCGCGCCACATGTGGCTGCGGCGACCGGCTACGTCATTGATAAGGCGCTCGCGGTGAATCCCCAGGATCGCTGGTCGAGCTATGATGAGTTCATCCAGAATCTCGAATACGCACGCAGCCAGCATCGCAAACGCCCAAATCCTGCGGCGATGGCGCGCACCGCTGTCACAACCCCGGAGCCTCACAAAGGCATCGGAATCGGTTTTATTCTGATGGCCGCATTGATTGCAGCCGGAGTGTATTTTGCAGTGTCACACTTGGGCAGCCGGCCCGTCGTCGCGCCACCAGTGACCGCTCCGCCAAAACAAGCACCAGCCGATGATGCCGAGTCGCGCTACAATCGGGCGCGCCTTCAATTGATCAAAGGCAGTTTTCGTCCGGCTGCGGTGGAATTTCGCGCACTCTATGCGGACGGCCGCCTTCCTGAGCCGCGAAATAGCTGGTGTGCAGTTCATGAGGGATTGAGCGAATTGCTCGCCGGCCGCCCTGTGCCTGCCCGCTACGCCTTCGGCGATCTCGCAAAGAAAATTTCGCCCGCAGCAATCGGACTCGATGAGAAACTCGTGACTTTCTTC
>JBEIQV010000291.1:0-4101 GCA_040376335.1 Verrucomicrobiia bacterium
GAAATACTGCGACCACGACATGCTCTTGTCCTTTGTCACACTCGCCAGCTTGTTTTTGTCTTGATCGAAAGAAATGCCGACAATCTCACAGCCCTTGCTGTGCAATTTCTCGTAGGTCTTCACCAAATTCGGAACCTCGGCCATGCACGGTCCGCACCATGTCGCCCAAAAGTCCACAAGCACCACTTTGCCGTTCATTTTGGAAATATCCACCTCGCTGCCATTCGTTGCCGTGAATTTGATTTCGAGCGGCTTGCTCTTCAGTTCCGCATCGGCAGCCTGTTCCTTCAGTTGTTCGCGGATTTGCCCGTTGCCCGGATACGCCGGGTAGGCCGCCATATGCGATTCGGCGAGTTTCTTATACTCAGCCTCGTTATCCGCAGCCAACATCACCTGCCCAAAACTAGCAGTCGCTTTCGTTTCCTTATCCGCATCCGGCGCAGCGATGACTTCGGCGAGCTTCTTTTTAATATCGGCCTCGTTCTTCGGCGTCAGGCCGATCATCCCGCGCACCGAATTCGTCTCAGCCTCGCTAATTACAAGCCTCCAGCGACGCGGGTCGTTCGGATGGGCCTTGAGAAAAGCAGCGCCTTTCTCGTCCATCGCCATAATGTGCTCCTTGAAAATCTTCTTCGCTTCCTCCTGAGACTTGGGACGCACCTTCGGCCCAGCCAGCATCTCCGCGATCTCTGCCCAGTCTCTGTCTGCCGGGGATGATTTTTCAATGGGAGCAGCAGCTTTATCCGCTGCAAATAATGTGGGCAATGTGGTGAGAATGGAGGCGAACAGTATGGCAGGTAGAATCTTCATGCACTGGCACGCTGACTATCCACCGCACGGATGGCAATGCCATTTGCCACGACCTAAGCGAGGCCGAGGTTTTTTACGATCGCGCTCGTCGAGGCGGGTTTGTTGAGCGTGTAGAAATGCAGGCCGTTCACGCCGAACTCCAGCAACTCCTCGCACTGACGCGTAGCGTATTCGATACCGTATTCGGCAACGGCCGCATCGTCATCACCCAGCGAATCAAGCTTGCTCACGAACTCCTCCGGCAACTGCGCGCCGCACATCTCGGTAAATTTCTTCGTCTGTTTGCCGGATAGCACCGGGAAGATGCCGGGGATGATCGGCACGTTCACACCGAGCTGCTTCGTCATATATTCAGCAAAGCGGCAGAAATCTTCGTTATCGAAAAAGAGCTGAGTAATCACGAAGTCTGCGCCCTCTGCAATCTTCTCGCGGAGATGCCCCCAGTCCACCTCACGCCCGGCTTTTTGTGCGATGTGCCCTTCCGGGAAACCCGCAGTGCCGATGCTCACACCACCAAGTTCGCGCAGGAATGCGACCAGTTCACTCGAATACGTGAATCCACCGTCTGTCGCTGTCCATTCACTCGCACCCGCTGGAGGATCGCCACGAAGCGCGAGGATATTTTTGATACCGCGAGCCTTTGCTTCTAGAACGACATCGTGAAGCTGATCGCGCGTTGAATTCACGCATGTCAAATGCATCATCGTCGTCAGCGCGTGCTCGCGCTGAATGCGATCCACGATGCCGATCGTCTTCTCCCGCGTGCCACCACCCGCACCGTAGGTCACGGAGCAATAGTCTGGTTTCAACGCCATCAGCGCAGGCAGCGTCCTCTCTATCAGCGAACGTTCGCCCTCGTCCGTCTTGGGCGGGAAAAATTCAAAAGATACCGCAGGGCGACTCGCGGTGCGGCAGGCTTCGTGGATGTCGCGGATGAATTGGATCATGAGCGTTACATGGAATGTCAGAGGACTCGCGTCGTTGCAACCGCGTTCGTGGAAACAGGTCGTTAACCCATCCAGTGTCACTGTTCACACTCACTTCCTCTTTGGCTTCTTTGTAGAACTCTCTGTTTTTGATTTTACAACCGTATCTGTCTTCTTTTTCCCCGGAGACTCAGGGATGATCAAAATCATCCCCACCTGTAGCGCATCGCCACCGCGCAGTTGATTGTAGTTCGCAGCCTTGATGTGCCCCGCATACGCCCTGTTGTTATAGAATTTGATCGCGATTTTACCCAACGTGTCACCCCTCGCCACCGAGTAACGCTTCGCACCGGGCGACATCGTATCCGGCTTGCTTGGGTCAGGTATTTCACTTGCAGGCGTTGGCTTTGGGTTACGCAAATCAGCGATAGTTTTCCTCAGCGACTCGTTTTCATTTCGCAAGCGCATTCCCTCACCTGTGGTCATATAGCCCTCTTTCGTGATTTTTAATTGCAACCGCTTCTCGCAATCCGCCTTCGCAGAATTTGCTTCCTTTACCCGGCCACCCTTTGGCGCCAACTCCAGATACCTGTCATAGTGATGAATCGCATCCAGCGGCTCCTTCAGCTTGTCATCGTAAATGACCGCAATCGTGTAGTGAATATCCGCCGTCTTCGCCGAACCATCCAGTGCACTTTCATAATCGCGAATAGCCTGACGAAAAGCACCCACCTTCACCTGCTGCTCTGCACGTGCAACAGCATCGCGCTGCGGAACCTGCTTATCGCAGCCAGCGAACATGAACACACACACAAGCAGGAGGTTTCTCATCAACAAAACGCACCTCGGGGCATAGAAAACATCGTTCGTAAAAAAGCACGGGCGCAGAGCGGGCATGTCGGGCCTTTATCATGCAGCGCACTCACTCCGCAAGCCGCACGCTACTCTTGAATAGTTTAATAACGGGATCCTGAATGAGGGGCAGGGAGTATAAAAATGAAAGTGATGATGGACAACGAAGAATGCAGCCTACAAAGCGATTAGCTTCGCAGACTACATCAACGGAGAGACCGTTTGCGTTTATGGTATCTAAGCCGAGCCACTAATTGTGCAGCCGGGCAGTCGGCTTCCAGCGACTATGCACTTGCACGGCGTGGCGGACCCTGAGCGAGGCCTAGCTGAATAAATGGGCATCTCGCGCCTATGCGTGACTGAGTTGCAACTACCATGACGAATGGGAAAACCGGAAAAGATTTATGATTTTCCTTCGGCGCTGAAACAAGGGACTACAAGTATCCCGACGATGACCGTGTGAGGCTGGCTGGGATGCCACCCGAAGGCTGCGCGCCTTTCAACAAGTGCCCGATGTTCCTTTTCAGCAGGAGCAATGACTCTCACGCAACATGACCGAGCCTGCGAACCTCTTGCGAAACTGCCACATGATATTGAGCGCCAGCAGTCATTCACTCCGAGCTTCTAGCGCTACGTTGGCACCGCCCCCCTCGAACTGCTTCTTTGGATGGATCGATGGCGCACGGATGCCCCGACGTGCCCAGCCTCTCCACGCTGAAGGTTTCTGTTGATTAAGCAGACCGCCCTTTATCAGTGCAGAAGGTCCAAAAGCCCAATCCTGCAAATTGGACTAAAAACGATCCCAAAAACTCGTGCTCTTCTTTTCCGCAACACCGGGAATAGTGATGCTCTGGCCAGCTCGCAGTTTTCGCTCGTCGGTGATGTGATTGGCGCTCTTCAGAGCATCCACGGTCACTCCGTAATCCTTCGCAATCGCGCCAAGCGTCTCGCCTTTTGCAACGACGTGCGTGCTGCCCTTTGCAGGGGCTTGCTTCGTCTTGCGGGGCGCGGTCTTAGCAGCTTTTGCCGGTTGTTTCGCCTCGCGATTCTTCACGTAGTCCTTCAGCGCGGGATCAATCTGCACGATTTTGTCCGCCAGCTTTTCGTCCGCCTCGGCGTAAGCAGCGCGCACCCGTGCATCCCGCAGCGCAATCTTCCTCACCTGCTGATACTCCTGCTCCATGTTCGTCGCAGAGTGCAGCGCAGGCGCAGCGGTGAAAATGACGAGTGATGCGAAAAGCGAGAATTTTGAAAGCATCCCTACCAATTATCTATCCAGCGCGAAAGAAGCAAGGCAGTCGCCCTAGCAGCACCTGCGCACCCCATGCCTCGCGCCCTAGCGCTGATCACTGCTTGTGGATTGAATTTCGATTTTTTACTTAAAACAAAAGACCCTGTGGCGTTTTGCACCACAGGGTCTTTGTAATTCTTAATGTGGCAACGCGGTTTGCGTTGCGCGGGTGTTAGTAGCCTTCGCCGCCACCAAAGTCGCTGCGGCCTCCGCCGCCGCCGC
>JBEIQV010000082.1:0-11824 GCA_040376335.1 Verrucomicrobiia bacterium
AGCGACGCCGGCGCGATGCGGTTTTCGAGCACTTCGATGGCGGTGGCACGGGTGGCGGGGATCGTCTTTAGTGCGTGTTGTTTAAAAAACTGGGCGATTCGGTTCCACCGTTTGGGATTTAAAAGACGTGAAATCATATAAGGTGCTTTTTAGTGGTAACAACGAATGGCTGGCAGCGGGATGCGATAAGTAAATTTTCAGACTCTGTGCAAAGAATACAGCAAATTTAGAGATGAGTGATTGTCAAATCTTTATTTGTCCTTAATTTTTCAAAAAATTTCCATCGGAAGTCCATACTTTATAGCTTGCGCCAAGCCAATTGCCGGGAAATCCGTGCCGGATAAAAATTGCCGGGCTTTTTCTTGCAGTCCCTAAGCAAGCGCCGCGCACATGGTTTTTCACGCACGCATGAAACGCTCACACTTCACCCGCCTTCTCTCAGCAACGCTCCTCCTTACAGCGTCGCACTTCACTTTCGCCGAAACTACGGTGCAGTTGCCGCCGGATTTCAAGGCTGAGCTGCTTTATACCGTGCCGAAGGCGGAGCAGGGCTCGTGGGTGTCCATGACCGTGGATAACAAAGGTCGTCTCATCACTTGCGACCAAAACGGCGGGTTGTATCGCGTGACGGTGCCGCCGATTGGCACCAGTGAAGGAGCCAAAGTCGAGCCGCTGAAGATGCCCAACGGCAACGACGGCAAGCCTCTCGGTGGTGCGCACGGGCTGCTCTATGCGTTCGGTTCGCTGTATTTGATGAACAGCGAAATGGCGGACAAGGGCCTCTGGCGTTTGCGCGATACGGATGGCGACGAGCAATTCGACAAAGCCGAGTATTTGCTGAAACTGGACGGTCGCGGCGAACATGGTCCGCATGGCATTGTTGTGGGGCCGGATGGAAAATCGCTCTTCTTCGTGGCCGGAAATCTCACCAAACTTCCTGAGCGCGTCGATCATGCGCGGCCAGTCGCCTACGGTGAAGACCACCTCATCACCCGCTTGTGGGACGCCAACGGCCATGCGAAGGGCGTTTTTGCTCCTGGCGGCTACGTCATCAAAGCCGATCCCGACGTGAAGAGCATCGAGCTTTTCTGCTCGGGCTTCCGTAATCATTACGACATCGGTTTTGATACGAACGGCGAGTTTTTTACCTACGATTCCGACATGGAGTGGGACATGGGCTCGCCGTGGTATATGCCCACCCGCATCAACCACTGCGTCAGCGGCGCTGACTACGGCTGGCGCTCCGGCGCGGGCCGCTGGCCGGATTATTACGCGGACTCGCTGCCTGCTTCCGTGAACATCGGTCCCGGCTCGCCCACCGGCAACGTCTTCGGCACTGGCGCGAAATTTCCCGCCAAATACCAGCGCGCATTCTTCGCCTGCGATTGGACCTACGGCACGATGTGGGCGATCCACCTCACGCCCGACGGCGCGAGTTTCCGCGCGGAAAAAGAGGACTTCTTCGGTGGAAAGCCGCTGCCTCTCACCGACGTATTGATCCACCCAAAGGACGGCGCGATGTATGCCACCATCGGTGGTCGCAAATCGCAGTCCGCGCTCTACCGCGTCACCTACACCGGCAAGGAAAGCACCGCACCTGTCACCGCTCTTTCGCCCACACCGGAATCGAAAATCCGCCACGAATTGGAAAAACTCCACGAACAAGGTGCCGGTCCCGAAGCCATCGCCAAAGCATGGCCGTATCTTTCCAATAAAGATCGCTTCCTCCGCTTCGCCGCACGCGTCGCGCTAGAGCACCAGCCCGCCGCGCAGTGGGCGGAAAAAGCATTCGCCGAAAAAGACCCGCAGGCCGCCATCGAGGCACTCATCGCCCTCGCCCGCGTCGGCGACAAAGCACTCCAGCCAAAACTCCTCGAAGCCCTTGGTAAACTCGACTTCGCCAAACAGCCCGCCGAACTCCGCCTCCCGCTCCTCCGCGCATGGCAACTCACCTTTTCCCGCATGGGCAAACCAGCGCCCGAAGTCTGCGCAGCCATCGCCGCAAAACTCGACGCCGTTTTTCCGCACGCCGATCCTTTCGTGAATCGCGAACTGGTGACCCTCCTCGTCTATCTCGGCTCGCCGAACGTCGTCGCCAAGACCGTCCCCTTGCTCGACACGGCCTACGACGGCGACATCACCGTGGACAACGCCACCGTCATCGCCCGCAACGACGGCTACAGCAAAGCCGTCAATAGCATGCAAAACACCCGCCCGAACCGCCAGGCCATCGCCTACGCCTACGCACTCCGCGAAGCCAAGATCGGCTGGACGCCCGCGCTGCAAAAAGCGTTCTTCAAATGGTTCACCCGCACCCGCGTCTGGCGCGGCGGCAACAGCTTCACCAAATTCATAGATAACATCCGCAAAGAAGCCCTCGGCAACATCGCCACCGAGGACGCCGAACGCAGCGAACTCGACAAACTCTCCATACTCGCCCCGCCGCCACCCGCGGCAAACATCGTCACACCCAAAGGCCCCGGCAAAGCCTACACCGTGGACAACATCGCCGAACTCGCCAAGGGCGGCCTCACCGGACGCAATTTCGAGCAGGGAAAAGCCATGTATGCCGCCACCCTCTGCGCCAAATGCCACCACATCGCCGGCGAAGGCGGCAATATCGGGCCCGACCTCACCGGTTCCGGAAAACGCTACACCATCCGCGACCTCGCCGAAAACATCATCGAACCCAGCAAAGTCATCAGCGACCAATACGACAGCGAACAGCTCGAAATGAAAGACGGCAGCCTCATCATTGGCCGCGTCGTCGTGGAGGAAAACGGCAAGACATTCGTCATGTGCAGCCCTCTCGCGCCCGACGACCTCACCACCGTCGCCACAGCCGACATCAAGAGCCGCAAACGCTGGAACCTCTCCATGATGCCGCCCGGACTCATCAATTCACTCAACGAAGACGAACTCAAAGACCTCCTCGCCTACCTCCTCAGCGGCGGAAACGAAAAAGACAAAGCCTTCGCCAAATAGCCGACCTCGGAAAAAGGGCGGTAAAATCGAGCCGCAGCTTAAGTAAAAAATCTTTGCTAACTCCGCGTCCCCCCGTGTGAGGAAACCCCTTCGTGCCTTTTTACGAGGCACATTTTTTTGAACACCCGCAGCCGCCGCGTGTCTGAAGCCCACGAAGTTCATCGAGCCATGATAATCCTCATCAGCCTCAGTTTGATTTTGCCGCTCTGGGCGCGGTGGAATTCTGCCGTCGCGCTGAAACCGGCCCTCTCACCTCTCCCTTTGCACTTTCACCGAAAACGTATTCAATGAGCACCTCAACGCTCAGTTTCACCACCCTGATGCCATCTTTCGTTCCAGCCGAATCGGCTTTGCCCACCAGCGCTCTCGCCGCTAGGAAGGATGCGCGCGCCATGGAACAGGAACAAAGCCGACGTGAGGATGAAGAGCTGGTCGCCCGTGCTCAGACCGGCGACGTAGCGGCGTTTGATTCGCTCATCGTCAAATACAGCCCCCGACTTTACGCGCTCGTCTATCACATGACCTCGAACCACGAGGACACGAACGACATCCTGCAAGATGTGTGGGGCAAGGCTTATCGCAACATCGGCGGATTCCGTGGAAAATCGCAGTTCTATACGTGGACGCATTCCATCGCGGCGAACACAACGCTCAACTTCCTGAAAAAGCGGGGTCGCCGCCGGACAATCAGCCTCGATGACGTAGACAACGGCATCGCCAACGACAAGGAATTCACCGAGTTGACCGCCGCCAGCACGCCCGTGCGCGATACCGATCTCGGCGAACTGCAAAAGAAGATCAACGAGGCGATGATGAAACTTTCCCCCGACCACCGCGCCGTCGTGACCATGTTCGACATTCAAGGAATGGCTCACGCCGACATCGCAAAAATTCTGGGAACCAGCGAAGGCACCGTGCGCTCGCGCCTTTTCTACGCCCACAAACAACTTCAAGCGTGGCTCTCCGAGTTCGCGCCAATTTCAGCCGCTTAGCATATGGAAGATAAACAACTCACCGAACAGCAACTCCAAGCACTGCTCCGCCTCAAGCGCCACGAGCAGCCGCCGCCGGGATACTTCGATGACTTGTTGAAAAACATCCACCGTCGCCAGCGCGAGGAGTTGTTGCACCAGTCAGCGTGGAAAATTTCGCTCGAACGCCTGCGCACATTCTTCGGCTCGATGCGGCTCGACTGGAATTATGCGGGAACGATGGCGGCGATTCTCCTCATCGGCATTGGCGCGATCCAAATCGCACTGCCCACTCGCCAGCCAGCGCAGCAGCAGCAATTCGCTCAGACGATCCCATCGTTGCCACAGGAAAATATCGCCAACGTCTCTGCGGAGAAAGAACCATTCATCAGGCTTCAGCCCGGAAATCCGGGGCTCCGCCCTGTCAGAGCACTGCGCTCTGCACAAAACTTCGGGATGCCCACACGCTTCGTGATTGATGCACAGCCCGCGAGCTATGAGCCTGCGCCGATTCGCTTCTAGCCTCGCAGCCGCGTTCGTCTGCATTGCGTCGCCCACTTTCGCCGAGGAGGCGAAAACAGAATCGCTCGCCGATGCGATCACACGCGAAGTGCGCAGCGTTTTCGACCAGTCTCGTGGAGCCGTCTGCCGCATCGAGGCCGACGACGAGCATGGACGGCTCAGCGGCACCGGCTTTCTCGTGGATGCCGACGGCACGCTCTTCACCAGCTACACCATCGGCGGCACCACCGAGGACATCGTCGTCAGCATCGGCGATGAGAAATTTCCCGCAACACGCCTCGTCGCGGACGCACGCAGCGGGCTCGCCGTGCTGAAAATCGAGGCCGACAAGCCTCTCCCATTTTTGAAATCCGGCAGTTCCGCCGCGCTCGCGCTCGCCGCTCCTGTCGTCACGCTCGGGTATCCGCGCGAACTTCCACTTTCGCCCAGCTTCGGCATCGTCGCTGGTTTCGATATTGGCTTCCAAGGCCGCTACTTCGCCACGCGTCACATCCGCGCCAGCGCACCGGTGCAAAAAGGACAGGGCGGCTCGCCTGTTGTAAATTTCAAAGGCGAAACCGTCGGTGTCCTCATCAGCACGCTCGAAGGTGGAAGCGGTCTCTTTGCGCTGCCCATCGAGGCGGCTGACAAAATTCTCCACGACTACCGCAATCACGGTCGCGTCCGCAGTGGCTGGCTCGGCGCGGGCGTTCGCACCACCGATGCACCCGAGCACGAAAGCACAGCGCGCATCCGCAATCTCGTCACCGACGGCCCCGGCCATAAAGGAGGTCTGCGAGTCGGCGACGTGCTACTGCAAATGGGCGCGTGGAAAATCACCAATCCCGAAGACGTGCTGAACGCCGTCTTCTACCTCACCGCCAGTGAACTGGTGAAAGTTCGCATCTCCCGCGCAGGGCACATCCACGACTTGAACATCACCCCCATCGATCCGCCGAATGACGAGCTCCCCGAGATCGAAAGGCAGACGCAACCATTCCTCGGCTCCAATGGTCTCCTCGAACTAGGCCGCTAGACGCACGAGCAGCGTCCGCAATTTCTCCAACCCCAGCACCTGCTTCAGCACTTCGATGAGTCGCGGTAGCGCAGCAGGAATATGCGCGAGAAAATCCGCACGCCCATCGGTGTGGCCAAGTTTGCCGTAGGCACCGAGCGCCTGCATCAGTCGCTGCATCGCGCACAAATCATAGAGCGCCATCCAGTGCGCCTCTTCCTGCCGACCAGCACCGAGCAACCCGCTGAGATAATGCGCCAGCAACTCCCCGCGCTCCGCCGCCGTAAGTTCCACGTAAGGATCATGCAGCAGCGACGCCAGGTCGTATTGCGCAAGACCCGGACGCAGCCCTTGGAAATCAATCAGACACACCTCGCCATCGCGCACGATCACGTTCTGGCTTTGAAAATCACGATGCACGAGGCAACGGGGCTGCGCCGCAAGATGAGCGGCGATCTCCGCGAGCCGCGTGCGATCCACGTGCTCCGCGACTTCGCTTTCCGAAAGCCCGAAGTGCCGCTGCAAACAATGCTCGATAAAATACGCCTGCTCCCAGCCATACAGCGCTGCGTCAAATTCCTGCTGCAAATGCGGACGCCCCTCCGCCGTGTGCGCCTTCGTATGCAGCACCAGCGCCTGATCCAGCGTCCGCTGATAAAGCGCGCGACGCTCGGGCCACGAATCTTTGCGATGCGACCACAGATCGTTTCCACCAGCGTCCTCCATCAAAATGATTCCCTCTTTTTCATCATGAAAATAAACGCGCGGCACACGAACGCCGACGGCGGCGAGGAATTGCCCGATCTCCACGTAATGACGATTTTCAGGACGCTCCTCACTGTAGCTCACGAGAATAAGCGAACGTCCGGCGACATTGACGCGCCAGAACTTGCGGCCAGAGCCGCCCTTTTCGATGGGCTCCACGGAAACAGACATGGCGGCACTTTCCAGCGAAGCGCGTCCGGTGACGAGCGCGGAATTTTTGATCACTTCCGCAGAATCAACTCCAGCCCCACCGGGCAATGATCCGAGCCGATCACATCCTTGTAAATCGTCGCCGACTTCAGCTTTTTGCGCAGCACTTCCGAGCACAGGAAATAATCAATGCGCCAGCCGATGTTCCGCGAGCGTGCATTGTTCATCTGGCTCCACCACGTGTAATGCCCACCTGCTTTTTCAAACTCACGGAACGTGTCCACAAACCCCGCCGCCACCATCGCGTCAAAACCCGCGCGTTCCTCCGGCGTGAAGCCGTGGTTCTTCGTGTTGTCCTTCGGTCGCGCGAGATCGATTTCCGTGTGCGCCACATTTAAGTCGCCGCACAAAAGCACCGGCTTCCGTTTTTCCAGACCGCGCAAGTAGGCGAGAAAATCGCGATCCCACTGCTGCCGGTAGTCCAGCCGCGTCAACTCACGCTGCGAGTTCGGCACATACACATTCACTAGGAAAAACTCCGCAAACTCCGATGTGAGCACGCGCCCCTCGCTATCGCGCTCCGCCGCGCCGATGCCGCGCGTCACCGAGAGCGGCGCATTTTTCGAAAGTGTGAGCACGCCGCTGTAGCCTTTCTTTTCCGCCCAATTCCAATGCGCCGTGTAGCCCGGCCACTCCGCATCCACATCATCGGGATGAGCCTTCGTTTCCTGCACGCACACGATGTCCGCATCTTGCGCTGCGAGGAAATCGAGAAAGCCCTTTTTCAGCGCCGCACGGACGCCGTTCACATTCCACGAAATCAGCTTCATCAGCGCGCAAGCTCCCGCACCAATTCCTCCGTCGTCGCCCAGTCAATGCACTGGTCGGTGATGGACTGGCCATAGACCAGCGCGTCCTTCGATTCCCCGAGACTTTGCGCGCCGGCGACAAGATTGCTCTCCAGCATCGCGCCGACGATCCCGCGCGAACCCGCCGCGCGTTGCGCGATGATGCTGCGGAAAGTCGCGGGCATTTTCCGGCAATCCTTGCCGCAATTCGCGTGGCTCGCATCAATCATCACCGTCTTCGGCAGCCCGTGCTTTTCCAAAGCGGCGAGCGTCTTCGTCACCGAATCCGCATCGTAATTCGCCGCATCATCACCGCCGCGCAGGATCACGTGGCAGTCGGGATTTCCCTCCGTCACCACCACGCTCGCGCGGCCCTGATCGTCAATACCGAGGAAAGTCTGCGGCTGCATCGCCGCCTTGATCGCATTGAGCGCCGGAATCACCGCTCCACTCGTCGTGTTTTTGAAACCAACGGGCATCGAGAGCCCGCTCGCCATCTGCCGGTGCGTCTGCGACTCCGTCGTGCGCGCGCCGATGGCGCTCCAGCAAGTGAGGTCGGCGATGTATTGCGGCGTGATTGGGTCTAGCATCTCGGTCGCAGTCGGCAGACCGAGATCGAGCACGTCACGCAGGAAGCCGCGCGCAATGCGCAGCCCCGCCGGAATGTCGTTCGTGCCGTCGAGATGCGGGTCCATGATGAGCCCCTTCCAACCAACCGTCGTGCGCGGCTTTTCAAAATAAACGCGCATCACCACCAGCACACGGTCGCGCACTTCCTCGGCCAGCTTCGCGAGCCGTTCCGCGTATTCGCGCCCGCATTTCAAATCGTGAATCGAGCACGGCCCCACGATGAGCACGAAGCGCGAATCCTCGCCTGTAATCACCCGCGAAATATCCGCGCGCGCTCCGGCGACAAACGCCGCGTGCGCCTCACTGCGCGGGATTTCCACACTCAGCTCCCTCGGCGAAGGAAGCGCGGTATTTGCAATAACGTGAACGTCTGAAACTCGTGTCATGGTTTGGCTGGTATCTGGAAATTTGCGCGGCTGCCAGTGCGGATCATCATTATGATGTTACATCTGGATGCATCTGCTGCTGGGCATTGCGGTGTTGCTCGCTCATTTGCTGCAGCCTGTTACCGAAATCCTGCGCGAGCGCCATCATTTCCGTCGCCTCGCGCGGCGGCAGCACCTCGTTGCAATTCCTCCCCCACACCGCCAGCCACACCTCGTAATGCACCGGGCTCAGTTGCAGAAAAACATGACGCCCCAACCCGCCCGCATAACGCTGCGGCCCGCCCGTCACCTGCGCCCAAAAATCCACAATGGTCTGCAAATGCCTCGGCCAGTCGCTCACATGCTCGCGAAAAATCGCCTCCACCTCCGGCTCATAGCGCAGCCGCGCGTAAAACCATTTCACCAGCCGCTGCAACCCCGCCTCCCCGCCCAGCCGTTCATACAGCGGGGCAAAAGGCGGCGCGTCCACCGGAGGATTCGGCTGAACGATGTAGTCGCCACTCATGGCTGGTTTTTTAAAAGAGCGCCTTCGCCGCAGTCAGCGCTTCGGCGAGTTTGCTGGCGTCTTTGCCGCCGCCTCGGGCGAAGTCGGGTTTGCCGCCGCCTTTGCCTCCGACGATCGGGGCGATGGTTTGGATGATTTTTCCGGCCTGCACTTTGGATTGAAACTCTTTGCCCACGCTCGCGATGAGCGTGACGGCTCCGCCGCTGGCTGCGCCGAGGACGACGATGCCGGGGAAGCTGCCTTTCAGCGCTTCGGCGATATGCATGACGCTGTCGCCGTCGAGGTCGCCGAGGTTGGCGACGATGGCGTTGTTCTCCGCGCTCGCGAGGAGCGATTTGGCGCGACCGGCGGCTTCGCGCTGCTGGGCGGATTTGAGCGTCTTTTCGAGTTCCTTTTGCTGTGCGAGGACGGCGTCGAGTTTCTTTTCCAGATCGGAAAGCGGCGCACCGATTTTTGCGGCGAACGCGTGCAGACGCGCGGCGTCGTTCAGCGCGGAATCGTAGGCGCTGAGGCCGGCGACGGCTTCGATGCGGCGGACTCCGGCGGCGATGGCGGCTTCGCTGGCGATTCGGAAAAGGCCGATCTCGCCGGTGGCGCGGGTGTGCGTGCCGGCGCAGAGTTCCTTGCTGTATCCGCCGATGTCCACGACGCGGACGGTCTCGCCGTATTTGTCGCCGAAGAACTGCATGATGTCGGCGCGCCCGCGCACGTCGGCGTAGGGCACTTCGTTCCAGACCACGGGCGCGTTTTCGAGGATGCGCTCATTCACGAGGCGCTCGATGTCGCGGACTTGCTCGGGCGAAAGTGCGGCGCTGTTGAAATCAAACGTCAGCTTGTCCGGCGCGACACTGGAGCCTTTTTGCGTGGCTTCCTTCGAGACGACTTCGTGCAGCGCCCAGTGGAGCAAATGCGTGACGGTGTGATGCCGCTGGATGGCGTGTCGGCGGCGAGCCTCGACGGACAGCGTCACATGGGTGCCCACGGCGGGTGCATCCACGCCCTCGAGGAAATGCAGCCACGTGTTGCCGCTCTTCTGCGTATTGGAAATGCGCCACGTATCCGCGCCATGCACGATCTCGCCGGAATCGCCCACCTGCCCGCCCATCTCGGCGTAGGCGGTTGTCGAATCGAGCACCACAGCGGTCTTGTCCTTGAGCGCGACGACTTCGAGCACCTTCGCCTCGGTCGTGAGCGCGTCATAGCCGAGGAAGTTCGTCGGCACCGTCGTCTCGATTTGTGAAAGCTCGATGATTTGTTTTTTCTGCGCGGCGCGAGCGCGGGTGCGCTGCTCTTCCATGTGATTTTCAAACTCCGCCGTGTCCACGGTCAGGCCGCGCTCGCGGGCCATGAGTTCGGTCAGGTCGAGCGGGAAGCCGTAGGTGTCGTAAAGTTTGAATGCGAACGCACCGGTAAGCATGCGTCCATCCATCGCTGCAACAATATCTGACCGTGTAGGCGAACCGACGTTGGTGAGCACCCCTAAATTGCGATCGTCTTCCTGTGGTGCAAAAACGGTCGCTGTTTGAAAAACATCAATTCCCCGATCGAGCGTCCGATTGAAAGCCTCCTCCTCGCGCTTCAGGGTTTCCTCTACGTGCTTTTGTTTTTCGCGGATGTTCGGGAAGACGTCGCCCATCGTGCGGGCGAGGACGGCGACGAGTTTGTAAAAGAAGGGTTCGTGGAAGCCGAGCGTGCGGCCGTATTTCACGGCGCGGCGGAGGACGTAGTTGCGGTCGTTGTTGCCGGGCTGGATGCCGTCGGCGATGGCGAAGCTGAGCGTGCGGATGTGATCGGCGATGACGCGGAATGCGACGTCCTCTTTTTCCTGCGCGGTGTCGCCGGTGCTGCCGGATTGCGGGAGCGTGCAGCCGTAGGTTTTGCCGCTCAGTTTTTCGATTTCGTCGAAGATGGGGCGGAAGATGTCCGTCTCGTAGTTGGAGATTTTCGCGTTGGCGAAATCGGTGAAGTTTTTTGTGCCCTGGATGATCGAGGTCACGCGCTCGAAGCCCATGCCGGTGTCCACGTGCTGCGCGGGGAGCGGCGTGAAGGTGCCGTCGGGGTTGGCGTTGAACTGGATGAAGACGAGGTTCCAGATTTCGATGCACTCGGCGGTGCCTTTGTTCACGAGCGCGCCTTTCGTGTCGCCAGCGGGTGTGAGGTCCACGTGCAGCTCGGAGCACGGGCCGCACGGGCCGGTCTCGCCCATCATCCAGAAATTGTCCTTTTTGTTGCCGTTGACGATGTGGACTGCGGGGTCGAGCCCCTTGCTGCGGAATTTTTCCGCCCAGAAATTCCACGCTTCCTCGTCGCGCTCGGCGGGATCGCCGATGGATTTGTCGGGATTGTAGATCGTCGCGTAGAGGCGCTGCGCCGGAAATTTCCACCGCTCGATGATTAACTCCCACGCCCACTCGATGGCTTCCTTTTTGAAGTAGTCGCCGAAGGACCAGTTCCCGAGCATCTCGAAGAACGTATGGTGGTAGGTGTCGAGGCCGACGTCATCGAGGTCGTTGTGCTTGCCGCCTGCGCGGATGCACTTCTGCGTGTCCGCCGCGCGCGTGTCGCTGGAGGGGGCTGCGCCCGCCCATTTGCTCACGTCCGCTGCGCGCTCGCCGAGGAAGATGGGGACGAATTGGTTCATGCCGGCGTTCGTGACAAGGAGGTTCGGCGAATCGGGCATGAGCGACGAGCTGGGCACGATGGTGTGCTTTTTCTCGCGGAAGAAATCGAGGAACGACTGGCGGATCTGTGTGCTGGTGAGCATGGCCGTGTATTTTGAAAAAGGGCGCGCAAGCTACACGGCGCGCGGGAAAGGTAAAGGCGTCGCTGCGGGTGAAATCAAAACCCGCTAGGAGGGACTCAAAGCGCTGGGCGCGCCGATGACTGCGCGGTGGATGGCGAGGCCGAGGCTGTGGCGCGTGAAGGGTTTGTTGAGGATTTCTCGAAGGCCGAGTTCCAGAGCTTCCTGCTCGGTGCCGGCGCTGCCGACAAAGCCGGTAAAAAGAACGCACGGCAGCGCAGCGCCTACGGGGCAATTGGCTCGGATGCGGCGGACGAGTTCGAGGCCG
>JBEIQV010000173.1:0-7039 GCA_040376335.1 Verrucomicrobiia bacterium
AGTGCGTTTTCCATAGTCGGTTCGTAAGGGGATTCAATCGCAGCCCAAATTCACAGAATGCGAACAATAGAAGTGTCTCGCACCAGCCGCGCAATCGCCCCGAAGGCCACCCGCCCCCGTGTCCAATGCGCGAACCGAAGCGACCGCGAAATTAATGTGCGATCACACATTGGCGCGAATGCGGCTTACTCCGTTCTGAGAAAATAACTTCCGCCGAAAATAGAGGTAGTAGGCGGCGCGGATTACGCTTCTTTTTTCGCCCGTATGAAAACGGCACATTTTCTCCAGAGCGCTTTCGCCGGCTTGCTGCTTCTCTTCGCTTCGTTGGTGCGAGCGGAAACGGTGTCGCTGGTTTTGATAGATGGCGATATCCGGCAGGGCTGGCCTTCCAATGGCGTCGTCGCATTTCACCGGGAGACGACCGACGTGCCGCTCACGATAAATTTCACGCTGGGCGGCAACGCGATTGCCGGGACCGATTACACGGTGGCGAACAACGCGACGATTACGATTCCTGCGGGAGATCGCGAGGCGTGGCTGGAGTTTGTTCCGAGCGGCAACACGATGAGCAAGGCTGTGAAAAGCATCGTCGTAACGCTCGCCGAAAGCGCGGACTACGAGCTGAGTAAATCGAAATCCGAACGCACTGCCTCGCTGCTGCTCACGAATCCTTCCACAAAGCCGTGCGCAAAATCCGCAATTCGTTTTTTGAATCAAGCTGCCTTCGGCCCGAATGCGAATTTTGCCAATGTCACGGAGGTGATGAGGAGAGGCTTTGACAAATGGATCACCGATCAAATCAAACGACCCGTGGGTTTGCAGCAGCCTTATCTCAGCGCTCTGGATAAACGATTGAAGGACGGCGTCTCCTCCGAAATGAAAATGCTCTCGTGGTGGCGGCGCGCGATGTCCACGGCGGACAACGCGGACCCGCTGCGGCAGCGCGTCGGCTTTGCACTCAGCGAGATCATGGTCATCTCGGATCACGTGGATGATTTGCAGAACAATCCCGTTGGAATGCTGAATTACTACGATGCGCTGCTCGAAAACGCGTTCGGAAACTTCCGCACACTGCTCTTCGATGTCGCCACGCATCCATGCATGGGGATTTACCTGAATCACCTCGGAAATGAAAAAGGCGATCCGGAAGCGGGCACCTTTGCGGACGAAAACTTCGCCCGCGAAATCATGCAGCTCTTTGCCATCGGGCTCTGGCAATTGAACGACGACGGCACGTTGAAACTCGACGGCAACAACAAACCAATCCCGAATTACGGCAACACCGAAATCCAAGGTATGGCGAAGGTAATGACCGGATTCGGATTCGGTGGGCCGAAGGCGAATAACTTTTACGACGCGCCGGAAAATTTCACCGCGCCGATGCGGATGTGGGATGAATTCCACGATCTCACCGAGAAGCATCTGCTCAACGGCCTGACGCTGCCCGCGCGCACGGTAAGCGACCCGGACACGGGCGCGGCGGGCATGGCGGATTTCAATGTGGCGATTGATATGCTTTTCAACCACCCGAGCTGCCCGCATTTCATCAGCAAGCAGCTCATTCAAAAGCTCGTCACCTCGAATCCCTCGCCTGCTTATGTGGGACGCGTGACCGCCATTTTCAAAAACAATGGCAGCGGTGTGCGCGGAGATTTGGCCGCTGTCGTCCGCGCCATCCTGCTCGATTCCGAAGCTCGCGACATGCAGGTCGCCGCACAGGCCACTTCCGGCAAAATGAAGGAGCCATACCTGCGCACGGTAAATCTGGCACGGGCCTTTAATGCAAAGGCGGCGAACGGGCAATTCGACCTCGGCCGCAATCTCGAAGAGGTTCACTTTCAACAGCCACTTTCCTCGCCGACGGTTTTCAATTTCTTCAAGCCCGGCTACACGCCTGCTGGCCCTGTGAATGACGCTGGGCTGGTCGCGCCTGAGTTTCAGATACTCAACGCTGTCACCGCGACCTCGGTGCCGAATTTCTATTACTTCGCCATCGAAAACGGACTCAACCGCTACTACGTGGATCACGAGAAGGAAGTCGTGAAACTGCACTTTGAAAAAGAAATCGCGCTCGCGCATGACGTGCCCGCCTTGCTCCGCCGACTGGATCTCCTGCTCACTGGCGGCACGCTTCCGAACGAGCAACATCAGCTCATCCGCGAAACCGTGCAGGCCATGAGCAACACCAACCGGGGCTGGCGCAGCGAGCGCGTGCGAATGGCCGTTTACCTCATCTCCACTTCGCCGGAATTCGGAATCCTCCGCTAAACATCTTACCCACCACGACCATGCAAAATCCCATCACCCGCCGCCGCTTTCTTGGCCAGGTTAATTGCGCAGCCATCAGCGCGCTCCCCATTCTCAGCACGCTGCTAAATTTGAAACTCGTCAGCAATGTCGCCGCCGCACCTACGCCGAACGACTACAAGGCGCTCGTCTGCGTGTTCCTTTCGGGCGGTGCGGACACTTTCAATTTCCTCGTCCCTCGAGGCGGCACGGAATACGCCGAATACGCCACCGTGCGCGGTGGTATCGCGCTCCCGCAGGCGAATCTTTTGCCCATCACTCCGACCGGACTTTCCGGCATCAGCCTCGGCCTCCATCCGGGGCTCACGGGCGTTCAGAGTTTGTTCAACGCGGGAAAGGCCGCATTCATCGCGAATGTCGGCACGCTCGTCGAGCCGGTCACAAAGGATGACTACGACAACAGTCTAAAACGACTGCCACGAAATCTTTATTCGCACGAAGATCAGATCGAGCAGTGGCACACCTCCACGCCCGACATCCGTTCCGCGAAAGGCTGGGCCGGACGCGCGGCGGACCTGCTGCAATCCACCAACTCGAACAACAAAGTTTCGATGAACATTTCCCTCGCCGGATCAAACATCTGGCAGAGCGGCGAGAACACACTCGAATACACCATCAGCACCGACGGCGCAGTCGGCCTCGAAGGCTACGACGCCACAAACACCGACCTCGGCAGCCTCACCGGCCTGCGCACGAAGGCGGTGGATTCGCAGCTCGGCTTCAACTACCAGCACCTGCTCAGTCAGGCATTCATCTCAAAAAAAGCGGATGCCATTGATGCGTATAAATTCTTCAACGAAGCGACGAATATCGATCTGCCGACGAGCGTCACTTTCCCGGACACCTATCTCGGCGCGCAGCTCCGAATGATCGCGCGCACCATCGCCAGCCACGGCGCGCTCGGCCACAATCGCCAGACCTTTTTCGTCGAGCGCGGCGGATGGGACACACACGACGGCGTCATCGCAGCACACGCGGAAATGGTACCGGAGGTTGATGCCGCCATCAAAGCCTTCTACGACTGCCTCGCCGCGATGGGCCTCCATGATAAAGTCACGCTTTTCACTGCGTCCGATTTTGGCCGCACGCTCACCACTGACAACGACGGCGCCGACCACGCGTGGGGAGGAAATCAATTTGTCGTCGGCGGCGCAGTGAACGGCAATCGCATCTACGGCAACTACCCGAGCCTCTACGCTGGCAACCCGCTCGACGTGGATCGCGGACGCCTCATCCCACAAATCGCCGTGGATACCTTCTTCGCCGAAATGGCGCTGTGGTTTGGCGTCCCGAAATCCGACCTCCATCTAGTCCTCCCCAACATCGGAAATTTCTACGACATCGCGAGCAGCAGCAAACCCCTCGGCTTTCTCCCGTAGCTGCGCACCAGCGGCCATCGCATCCTGATGAAGAAAAGCATCGCCGTCGCCGCACTCGCCGTTGCCGCCGCCGTCTCAGTCTATTTCTACAAACAGCCTGCGCCGCCTCCGACACAGTCCGCTGCTGCGTTGCAGAAAGATGTGCCGCTTCCGCAAAACGCCATTGCACCGCAGTCCATCACGCAGACTGGGCCAGCAATAAATCCCGTGCCCGCGCAGAAACCCAGACGCGTCGCCACATCACTTGCCGCAAAGCTCAACGCACCCGACTCCACCGCAGCAGAAGATGTCGTCGTCCTTCACGGAATGTTGCGGCAGTATTTGCGCTTTTTAAAAGACAGGCAGGCTAGGCCAATCGGCAACGATTCTGATCTTGCCCGCGTTCTCATCGGCAACAACCCGATGAAACTCGTCATCCTCCCGCCTGATCACCCTGCACTCGGTGTTGACGGACGCCTCCGTGACCGCTTTGGCACGCCCTATTTCATCCACCCGCGCGGGCACCTCGCATTCGAGATCCGCTCGGCAGGCCCCGATCGAAAAATGTTCACCGACGACGACATCATCGAAAACCCAGCCCGCAGCACCAGTGCCGCCGAACTCCCAGCTGAGGCTGAAGCCCACGAAGATTAGATGCGAAATAAGGCACTGCATCCCTGTCGGTTACCCGAAAAGCAGATGCTCAGTTCTTGGCTCGCCGCGGGTTGCTAAATAGCGTTTCCCTTCGATGAAATCGCGCCTGTTCACGTTCGTCATATTTTTAGCCTGCGTGCTCGCGGCGAATGCGCACCCGAATTTACAGAATGCGATGTGGGTGCAGTTCGAGGAGAAATGCACGCGTGTGGCGGTGAATGTTTCGGTGAAAGAGATCGCCGTGGCGCAACAAATCTCGACCGATGCGGATGAAGCCGCGCTCACTGCTGCTGCGGAGAAACACGAAGACTACTTGCTGTCACATCTTGTGATTTCCGTTGGTGGAAAATCGCTCGCTGGCCATGTGCTGAATATCACGCAGCCGCTCAAACGTGGCGATCCAGAGAGCACTTTTTTCCAATACGAAATTACATACGCACTCGATGGAACGCCGCCTGCGGAGGTTGCCATTTTTCACACGATGCTGAAGGAGTGGCCATACGCAGCGGGCGAGTCCTGGAATGTGAGTTACATTGTCCGCACGAAGCGCGCTGGGA
Source organism: Verrucomicrobiia bacterium (assembly GCA_040376335.1). GTDB lineage: Bacteria > Verrucomicrobiota > Verrucomicrobiia > Chthoniobacterales > Chthoniobacteraceae > SXWH01. The sequence goes on from JBEIQV010000173.1 coordinate 4,877, forward strand.
TGACGGAGGTGTCCTCGCGACTATTACCGAAGCAGCAGCAAACGCTCATCGCCACCGGCTGGCCCGGTGCATCGCAGGCGGCGAAGCCGAACGACTGGCACACGTTTCGCGAATATCTTTCGCACGGCGTCATGCACATTCTCACGGGCTACGATCATCTGCTGTTCGTCGCCGCGCTAGTCATCGCGACGGTGAGTTTTTGGGAGATGGTGAAAGTCATCGCCGCATTCACGCTCGCGCACACACTCACGCTCGGGCTTTCCGTTTTCAACGTAGTGCGACTGCCGTCCACATTCGTCGAGCCAGTGATCACCGCGAGCATTGTCATAGTCGCTTTGCAAAATCTCCTACGTCCGCAGAGCACCCACTCGCGCGCACGGTTACTGGTGGCGTTTGGCTTCGGACTCGTGCACGGGCTTGGTTTCGCGGGTGGACTGCTTGATGCGATGGAAGGCTTGCCCTCGCTAGGTATTTGGATCGCGCTGCTCGCATTTAGCATCGGCGTGGAAGTCGGACATCAGGTCGTGGTGCTGCCGCTCTTTGGTGCACTCGCCGGGAGTCGCAGAAAAATAGAGCCCTCATCACTCACCAAACTTCTTCGTGCTACATCAGCGTTCATTGCCTGCTGCGGGGGCTATTACTTCATCATGGCAATTCATGAGCAATCGCGCTGAGCGCCAATTGCCGCGCGCTGCATATCTGAATCACTGGGGATTTCCTGATCACCCCAGCCAAACATTCTGTTGCAGCAACCGCATAACGCTCTCGTTAAAAATTCTGTGAAACACATTCGCGATTTGTGTCGCATCAGGCTGTCTGCTTGATTACCGAAATGCGCTCCCTGCCTAAACTATATGCAAAAATTACAAGTCATTGACTGGGTCATCGTCATCGCCTCCCTGCTCGTTTGCTTCGTGCCAGCTTTGTTTTTCGGCAAGCGGGGCGGAAAAAATACGGCGGAGTTTTTTGCATCGGGGCGCTCAGTGCCGTGGTGGCTGGCGGGGCTTTCCATGGTCGCGACAACTTTTAGCAGCGACACGCCCAACTGGGTCACGGAGCAGGTGCGTAAATTTGGCGTGGCGGGCAACTGGCAGTGGTGGGCGTTTGTGCTGACGGGTGTTGCGACGGTGTTTTTCTTTGCACGGCTCTGGCGGCGTTCAGGAGTGATGACTGACCTCGAGTTTTACGAAGCGCGCTACTCAGGCAAGGCGGCTTCGGTGGTGCGTGGCTTCCGCGCGATCTATCTCGGGCTTTTCTACAATTGCTTCATCATGGGCATGGTCACGCTCGCGGGCTGCAAGATCGCCAATATCCTTTTCGGCATACCGCCATGGCAGACAATTGTGTTCTGCGGCATTCTCAACGTCGCGTTTGCTTCGCACTCAGGACTGTGGGGCGTGCTGGTCATAGACATGATTCAGTTCTTCATCAAAATGACCGCGGTGATCGCTGCCGCGTATTTTTCGCTGAAAGCGGTGGCGGTTCATGCGGGAGTCGGAGAGGGCGCGTTGGCGGGACTGAATCATCTGATCAGCAATCTCGGCAGCTTGCAGGTCGTCACTCCGGATAAAGGTGAGCCGATCATGTCCGCGATTGATGGGCGCGGACAGCCGATTCTGGACATCATGCCAAACTTTTCAATGGATCTGGCGCTGATGATTTTCATCATGCCCATCGCCATCGGCTGGTGGGCGAACTGGTATCCCGGTTCGGAGCCGGGCGGCGGCAGCTACATCGCGCAGCGGATGCTGGCGTCGAAATCCGAGAAGGATGCCCTCGGCGGCACATTGTTTTTCAATCTCGCGCACTACGTCCTGCGCCCGTGGCCGTGGATCATCACGGCACTGTGCTCGATCATCATCTACCCCGACCTCGCTTCGATTAAGGCCGCGTTTCCCAATGCCGATCCAGCCTTGATCGGACATGACAGTGCCTTCCCAGCCATGCTGAAATTTATGCCCGTTGGATTTTTCGGCCTCATGGTCGGCGGGCTGATCGCGGCGAGTTCGTCCACGATCCTCACGCACCTGAACTGGGGTTCGTCCTACTTGGTGCATGATTTCTACCGTCGCTTCGTCAAGACGAACGCTGACGAGAAACACTATGTGAATGCCGGACGGCTCTGCACCGTAGGTCTCTACATCGTCGCTGCACTGCTGAGCA
>JBEIQV010000310.1:0-3754 GCA_040376335.1 Verrucomicrobiia bacterium
CTGCCGACAAATCCCACAGGCTCCCAGATGTTCGGTGGCTGATAGATGCGCACGCCTTTGCCGCCGACTTTTTCAACCAGCAATCCGGATACGAGGAGCGCCTGATCTCGAATCGCCTCCGCGTTCAGGCGCAGTCGTGACGCGCGGGCGAGCAGACGGTTATCGGGGTCTTTGCCCAAGAGATTTTCGTTGTTGTCGGACGACTGTTGATAGACCTGCGACGTCACGATAGTCGTGATGAGTTTCTTCATATTCCACCCGTTTTCGCGGAATTCGGCGGCCAGAAAATTGAGAAGCTCCGGGTGACTTGGCGGTTCACCTTGCGCGCCGAAGTCGCTGGAGCTTTTCACCAGACCAATACCAAAAAAGTGCTGCCAGAAACGGTTCACTGCCACGCGTGCAGTGAGCGGGTTTTCCGGGCTAACGATCCATTTTGCGAGATCGAGACGGTTTGGTCTCGAAGTGCCGGCGGGCAGGGGAGGCAGGAAAGCCGGCACGTTCGGCTGCACGGGTTCGCCGGGTTTGTCATAGGCACCGCGGAGCATGATGTTCGCCTGCCGCGGCGACGGTAAATCGGCCATGATGAATGTGGATGGGATCGTTCCATCGTGTGCTTTCACTTCTTTCTCCGCAGTGGAAATGGCGGACGTTAGCGGCTGTAGCACAGGCTGCGTCTTGGTGCAGACATTGATGAGATAGTAACCCCTCAGCTTCGCGATCTGCTCCGGCGTGATTTTGTCGTTTGCTGTGGTGAGGAAATTATTGATGTCCTTCGGCGCCCCCGGCAGCCCAAGCCTTTGATGCTGGCTGCGCCAAACTTTGAAGGAAGTGCCAGCGTCGGCAGGCGGATGACTGTCGCCGACGATGGAAAGTCGATCCCAATAGACGAGGCCGCCGGACTGTGTGAACGCAAACCCCGTGACGAAATCGCCGCCTTTCAAACCCACCTTTTCCGCCGGCACTTCGAGTTTCACCCAATCATGCGCCTTTGGCAGCGCGCCTGCGGAAAAACGCTCCGTCGAATTGATGGCACCTTGATTGATCGCATTCACGTCGCCCCACACTGCGCGATGCTTCCAGCCATCCGTGCGAAATTGCAGCATCACTGCGCTAGGTAGCTGCGCGGAATCCAGCCGCACCATCACTTGAATCACTGCGTTCTGCGGCACGTAAAACGGACGCGCGTCGCCCTCGTAGTAATCGCGCACGATGCCGTCGTCCTGACGTTTCAACGCCAGCTTCCCGCTCGCTGGTTTGACCTCCGGCTCTCCGACAAATTTCACCGGCGACTTGCCGCTGCCAGTTTTCGCCACGGCTTTTTCGGGAAAAGCATCGTCCATCCAGACATCATCTACACGCTCGCCGTTTGCAGTTGCTGGTGCATCGAAGGGGTCTTGATAGACCGTGTTCTTCAACGTCGTCTCAAGTTTCTCCCGCGTCTTGTCCAGTTTGTCCTTCAGCGCATCGAGTTGCTGACGGTTTTCCGGAGTCATGTATTTCAAGACGGGCTTCGTGAGCAGAACGTTGCCGTCATTTGCCGGGTCGGCGGCGCTGTAGAAGAAGGCATACATTTGGTAATAATCCTTCTGCGTGATGGGATCGAATTTGTGATCGTGGCACGCAGCGCACTGCCCGGTGAGGCCCAGCCAGTTTTGCATCGTCGTCGCCGTGCGCTCGGATGCGTAGCGAAAGAGCTGCTCGGCATCAATCGATCCGCCCTCGCCCGTGGTCACGTTGCAGCGGTTGTATCCGCTCGCGATTTTCTGCTCGTCGGTGCCGTTGAGAATGAGATCGCCCGCGAGCTGCTCGATGGTGAATTGGTCAAACGGCTGATTACGATTGAACGCGCCGACCACCCAGTCGCGGTAAAGCCACATCTGCCGCTCATTGTCCAGATGCTGACCGTGTGTGTCGCCATAGCGCGCGAGGTCGAGCCACCAATGCGCCATGTGTTCGCCAAATCGCGGCGACGCCAGCAGGCGCGCGACGATCTTTTGATACGCCTCCGCCGATTCATCTGCGAGAAAAGCGGACACCTCCTCCGCTGTCGGCGGCAGCCCTGTGAGATCGAGCGTCACACGGCGGATGATCGAGGCCTTGTCTGCGGGTGGGGAAAGTTTCAGTCCCTCCTGCGCCAGCCGGGCCATGATGAAAGTATCGATTCCATTTCGGATTGCGGATTGCGGATTGCGGATTTCCGGCAGCGCCGGTTTCACGAGCGGCTCGAAGGCCCAGTGATTTTGGTATTTCGCGCCCTGCGTGATCCAGAGCTTCAATGTCTCCTTTTGCTCAGCCGAAAGAGTTTTGTGTGTCTTTGGCGGAGGCATCACTTCGTCCGGATCCGTTTCGTTGATTCGCTTCCACAATTCACTGCCTGCAGGATCGCCCGATTTAATCGCGACACGTCCCTCTTCCAGCGTAGCCTTCGCCCCCGCCTCCTCATCCAGCCGCAAATCACCCTTGCGCTTCTTCGAGTCCGTCCCGTGACACGCACAACAATTCTCAGAACGTATCGGCCGGATATCGCGATTATAAACCAGATCACGAGCAAGCCCAGCGCTTACCGATGCAGTCATAATGGCGACGGTTAAAAATCGAAATTTCCAATGAAGCGGGTGGAGCATGAAACGCCACAAACTAGCCTCTCCCTGCTCAAGACGAAGAAATATTTCTCGCGTGGGCTAATGTCAGTTCCATGACGACGCGATAAATTACGAAAGATCAAAAGGAGCTTATGCTCTGTTCATTGATGTGGTGCATCGAGTGCGGCCTAACTTTTTTCCGTGCGGCGGGTCTTTCCGCGTAGCCAAGAGCGGGCGCGTCGTTCTACGGTGCGCTCTCAATCCTTCGCCAAAACCACACATTCACACATGAACGAACCATCCATCATCCCAGTCAATCGTCGTAGTTTTCTTCGTCGCAGCGGCGGCATCCTCAGCGGCGTCGCCCTTGCTGGCGCACTTGATCCCGCGCGCTATGCACACGGTGCATCCACTAGCGAGGAGTTGAAAATCGCGCTCGTTGGCTGCGGTGGACGTGGCAGCGGCGCGGCCAGTCAGGCGCTGAAGACTCAAAATCTCGGCCCAGTGAAGCTCGTCGCGGTGGCGGATGTTTTTGAAGACCGACTGAAAGGCGCGCTCGGCAATCTCACCAGCCAGCACAAGGAACACGTGAAGGTGGACAAGGAGAGCCAGTTCATCGGTTTCGACGCCTACAAAAAAGCCATCGCCATGGCGGATGTCGTCATCCTCACCACACCTCCCGGCTTTCGCCCGATGATGTTTGAGGAAGCCATCGCGCAGGGCAAACACGTCTTCATGGAAAAGCCCGTCGCCACCGATGCTGCGGGCGTGAACCGCGTGCTCGCCGCCGCCAAGATTGCGAAGGAGAAAAACCTCAAGGTCGGCGTCGGCCTCCAGCGCCACCACTCGAAAGGCTACATCGAAACCATCAAGCGCATCCACGACGGAGCCATCGGCGACATCACCTCCGCGCGCTGCTACTGGAATGGCGCGACGCCGTGGTTGAAGAAACGTGCCGACCTTGAAAAAGCCGCCGGACGCAAACTCACCGAAATGGAATACCAGATGCGCAACTGGTATTACTTCTCATGGATTTGCGGCGACCACATCGTCGAGCAGCACATCCACAACATTGATGTGATCAACTGGGTGAAAAAAGGATACCCAGTCAAGGCATCGGGCATGGGCGGATGCGAAGTCCGCAAGGGTGAAGACTACGGCGAAATCTTTGA
>JBEIQV010000277.1:0-4417 GCA_040376335.1 Verrucomicrobiia bacterium
ATCCGGTTTCATCTCGATGAGCCACGCACGGTCACCTTGGTGATTGAGGACGCGGAGGGGCAACGGATTCGGAATCTCATCAGTGCGCAGACGTTTCCAGCGGGTGATCAAACGGTGTGGTGGGATGGGATGCGCGAGGATGGAGTGGAGGAGATCCACGTTCAGGGCATCGCGCGGTTCAATCGTCAGCGATATGCCGTCGCGCAGCCGGGCTCGTATCGCGTGCGCGGTTTGTCGCGCGGGGCTCTGGACTTGAAGTTTGAGTTCACGCCTTACACCGCTGGAAGTCCGCCTTGGAAGACCGAGGATGGCTCGGGTGGCTGGCTGCACGACCATTCGCCTCCATCGGACATCCTGTGGGTGCCGGAGAAGAAGCAGTTCTTCGTCGTGAGCTTTGTCGGCGAGATCGGCCACGGCGCGGTGTGGCTGGATGAAACGGGGCGCAAGGTCGCGGGCACGCGCGGCTTTGGTGCGGCGGGTGGCTGGTGCGGTGCGCAGTTTCTGGCGCGTGATAGCAAAGCCAAGACGGGCGTGTGGGCGCACAGCGCGGTAGCGTTCCGGAATCAATGCGAACTCTGGGAGCATGGTGCCGGTGCGCGGCGGGTGTGGCGGCAGGAGTTTGAGGACAAGGACGACGAACGCATCAGCGGACTCGCGGTGCACGATGGCGTGGCGGTGCTGGGTTTTCCGAAGACGAGCCGGCTGCTGTTTGTGTCCTGCGCCAAGGGCGAAACGCTCGGTGAAACGACACTTGATGCACCACGCGGCATGGCGGTGGACGTGCGAGGTCGTTTGCTGATGATCTCCGGCCGCGCACTGCTGCGCTATCCGAGCGTGGCGGCGGCGCGTGCGGGAGAAAAGCCGGAGACGGTCATTCCGGCGGAGCGCCTCGATGACCCGCAGCGCATCACGGTGCATCCAGACGGCAGGCTGCTCATCAGCGACTGGGGCGGCAGTCATCAGGTGAAGATTTTTTCCGAAGCGGGTGAGTTTCAATCGGCCATCGGCAAGGCCGGCAAGCCTCAAACGGGCCGCTACGATCCGCTGCATCTACACCATCCAAACGGCTGCAGTATTGCGCCCGATGGCAGTCTGTGGATCGCGGAAGCGGACATGGCACCGAAGCGCCTGAGCGCGTGGAGTCCCGACGCCAAGCTGCTGCGTGCCTTCTACGGTCCATCCGGCTATGGCGGCGGCGGGACGATGGATGCGAGCGATCCGTCGCGCTTCTTCTACGCCTTTAGCGGACATCTCGATGCGCGCTGCGTGATGGAGTTTACGCTTGATTGGAAGACGGGAGGCTGGCAGCTGGGGAGCGTGCTCGCGCGCCCGGACGAACATGGCGGGCTGTCGCTCCCCGGTGCTCCCGAGTTGCCGCTGCATCGGGATGGGCGCACATATCTCGTCGATTGTTTCAATTCCAATCCCATCGGCGGCAGGCAGGTCGTCAGCATGGGTCTCATTCGCGGGGATCGCCTGATTCCTGTGGCCGTGCTGGGTCATGCCAAGCCACTGATGAACAACTGGTCGCCGCTCAAAGCACTGGATTTGAAATCCAAGTTCGGCGGCAAGGACGAGTCGGCGTTCCTGCTCTCGTGGAGCGATGGGAATGGCAATGGCGCGGTCGATGCCGATGAAGTGCAAGTGATCGAACGCGCCGGTGCCGATGGCTTGCTGACGATGCTGCCCGACTTCCGCATCATCAGCTCCGCAGGCTGGGAAATAGCGCCGCCGCAGTTCGGCAAGGACGGTGTGCCACGCTACGACCTCACCCAGGTGAAGCGTCATTTTGAAGGACGCCTCAGCGGTCAGCCGCTCGTCGCCGCCGATGGCACCTGGGTGGTGAGTGGCGGTCCTTTCACGGGCTATCAGGACGGCAAGGTGCGCTGGAGTTATCCGAACGAATGGCCCAGCCTGCACGCCAGCCAGAACTTCTCGCCCAAGCCCCGGCACACTGGCGATGTGATCGGTCCCTGCCGCGTGCTTGGCTATCCAGTCAAAGCATCCCACGCACGCATTGGCGAGCTGTGGGCCATCTATGGCAACTTCGGCAATATCTTCGTCATGACCACCGACGGCCTGTTCGTGGCGGAACTTTTTCATGACCGCCGCATGCTCGGCCTCGGCAGCGGGCCAGATTACACCATCGGGCCTCGCGATGGATCACGCGGCGTGTCGCTCGCCGACCTCAGCCTCACGGAGGAAACGTTCTGGACAACCTGGACGCAAACGCCTGACCAGAAGGTGTATCTCGTCGCCGGTCACGGCCATTCCACCATCACGCGGCTGGATGGATTGGAGACGCTGCAGCCTTTCCCCGCGCAGACCATCGAGTTCACCGCCGAACTCGCGCAAGCCTCGCAAACCTACGCCAGTGAACAGGAGAAACTGCGACAGGCGAAAAGCCGCGACGAAGGCCTCTCCATCCGCATGCGCCGTGGACGCAACGTGCCGGTCGTGGATGGACTCGAAGGCGATTGGATCAAAGCCCCGTGGGTTACCATCGACGGCAGGACCGAAGCCGCGATGCAGACCGGCAATGACAAGCTCTTTGTCGCCGTGCGGTCTGCCGATCCCGGCCACGAACGACTCACCCGCAACGTCGCCGACTCGAAGACTATCCTCTTCAAAGGAGCTGGAGCCATCGACTTGCAACTCGGCACCGACCCAACCGCCGCACTCGACCGAACCAAGCCCGTCCTCGGCGACCTGCGTTTGCTTGTGACTCAGCATCAGGGCAAGCCCACCGCCACGCTCTACCGTCCCGTCTCCGACAACACCCAGCGCCGCGAAACGTTCACCTCTCCCGTGCAGACCGTGGCCATCGACGAGGTCCTCGACGCCAGCCCCGATCTCGAACTCAAGGAAGCGCACACCGCCGAGCACAGCTTCTACGAGTTCTCCATTCCTTTGAAGCTCCTGCGTCTGGAGCCCGATGCGAACAAGGCACTGCGAGGCGACATCGGGGTCATCATCGGCAACGCCATCGAAACCACCGCCCGTGCCTATTGGCACAGCAAGCGCATGACCATCGTCACCGACATCCCCACCGAAGCCAGCCTCCACCCGCAGCACTGGGGCGCGCTCCGTTTTGAAAAGGCAGAGTGAATGAACCACCGCTGATTCTCTTATTACCGCAACCCCCGACATCATGAAACCACTCCTCACCTTCCTTCTTCTCACCACCAGTTTCGCCTTCGCGCAGACACCCGACCTCACGCTCGCACGCGACAAGAACTGGCTCGTCATCCAAGGCTCACATCTGCCGAAGGGCGAGATTCGCATCAACTACCTTGAAGCGTATTGCCGCACCAACTCCACCACCGCCGACTGGCACGACACGACCATCGGCCACACGACGGAACTCCTCTCACTCAGCGAGGACAAGAAGACGATGAAGCTGCGCTGCACCGTCAAAGACGGCGTCATTGTCGATCACACCATCACCGCCAGCGCCGACGATGTCACCTTTGCCATTACCGCGCACAATCCCACCGCGACCGCCTCAGGCGCGCACTGGGCGCAGCCCTGCATCCGCCTCGGCGACTTCACCGGCTATGACAACAAGGGCAAGGACATCGACGACTACCTGCCCAAGTGCTTCCTCTTCCTCGACGGCAAGCTCACGCTGATGAGCGACATCAAGCCATGGATCAAAGAGGCCCGTTACATACCCGGCCAGGTCTGGTGCCCCAAGGACGTGCCACGCACCGACGTAAACCCGCGACCGCTCAGCCCGCTGGTGCCCAGCAACGGCCTCATCGGCTGCTTCAGCGGCGATGAGAAAAAACTCTTCGCCGTCGCCTTCGAACCCTATCAAGAACTCTTCCAAGGCGTTGCGCGCTGCCTTCACTCCGACTTCCGCATCGGCGGCCTGAAGCCCGGTGAGACGAAGTCCATCAAGGGCAAGATCTACATCCTGCCGAATGACGTGCCCACGCTGCTGACGCGATACGTGAAGGATTTTCCCGGGCAGCCAGAGAAGTGAGGCTTTAGCGCGCCCCGCGACGATACCGCGCGCGCGAGTTGCGGAAACGGGGCAAAAGCGAATTCCTGCTATCATTAGGCTGGATCTTTGCCTCTGGAAAATGGCGGCGAAACGGGGTAGCGTCAGCTCGGAATGAGCACCATTGAAGAAATTGAGTCTGCTATACAAAGCCTCTCTCACGGCGAGCTTGCGATTCTACGTGACTGCTTTGAACGATTCGATGCCGCTGCTTGGGATAAGCAATTTGAGAAGGACGTTGTTCAATGTAAGCTCGACTTACTTGCAGACGAAGCTCTTAAGGATTTCAACGAGGGTCGGAGTTCAAAATTGTGACCCACCATGCCACGGCGAAGTTTTGGAAGTTTTACTCAGAACTCCCTAAAGAAATCCAAAAGCTTGCAGATGAAAACTTTGAATTACTCAAAGGCG
>JBEIQV010000021.1:0-21185 GCA_040376335.1 Verrucomicrobiia bacterium
GAGAGATAGCCGAGGCCGACGGCGAGCAAGTATCCGAGGCGCGCGCGGACTTCGCCGACGAGCATCTCCGTCGTGGAGTCTTTGCGAATGTCCGATGGTAAATTGCTGATGGTCGCGTGCAATTCACCGATGGGCATCGCTTGCAGTTCCGGCAGTGTTTTTCCGGCGCAGCGGAAATTGAGCGTCTCTTTACGATAGCGACCGCCTCCGCAATCGTGGCACTCGGTGTAATTACGATAGCGGCTCAGCAGCACGCGGACGTGCATTTTGTAGGCCTTGCTTTCGAGCCAGCGGAAGTAGCCGACGACGCCATACCACAGCCTGGCATTCCACAAATCTTCGCCGCTCCGCTTGGTCGAATGGTTCCAGTCTTCGCCGTGCAAAACCCACTGCTGGTCGGCGTGCGGAAGATCGTCGAAGGGCACACGCGTGTTCACTTCCTTCGCGGCGCATGCGCGGAGAAGATCGCGCTGGCAGTCCGCACCGCTCTCGCCGCCGAATGGTTTCACACACACTTGCGCGATGCTCAGCGAACGGTCGGGAATCGCGCGATTCAGATCAATCGTGATGGTGCGACCGAATCCACGGCATGTGGGGCAGGCTCCTTGCGGGTGGTTGAAAGAAAACAGCCCCGGCGATGGCGGCGTGATGTCGAGGTCGCAATGCGCACAGTGCCAGCCCGTGCTGTGCGGATGGACGGCTTTCGTTTCGGGGTTGATGATTTGAACTTTCCCGCTGCCGAGACGCAGCGCGTTTTCCACAGCCTCGGTCATTCGTGCGCGCGCCTCTGCTGCGATGGTCACGCGGTCTTGGATCACTTGCACCACGGCGGGGAGTCGCTTCACCTTCTGCGGCTCATCGGTGCGAACGATCACCCCGTCCATCCACACTCGGAGGTAGCCTTGCTGTTTTAGAAAATCGAAAAAGTCCGACGGTTTTGTTCCCGCAGGCGCTGGCACTCCAAACGTCACGAGCACCGCATCGCCTTCGCTGAATGTTCGCGCTTTCGCCGACCCGCCGCAGTGCATCACCTGCTCCACGATACTCCGCGCCGTCTCGGGGCGAATCTCGCGCTGGCACTCCGGGCAGTTCGCCACGGCCAGTCGCGGGAAGAGCAGCTTCATGTAGTCGTTGATTTCCGTCATGGTGCCGACGGTAGAACGCGTGCTCTTCACGTTGTTCGTCTGCTCGATTGCGATGGCGGGTGGGATGCCTCGGATTTCGTCCACGCGCGGCTTGTCCATGCGGTCGAGGAACTGCCGCGTGTAGGGCGAAAACGTCTCCACGTAGCGCCGCTGCCCCTCGGCATACACGGTATCAAAAGCGAGGGAGCTTTTGCCGGAGCCGCTCGGGCCGGTGACGACGATCAACTTACCGAGTGGCAAATCGAGGTCGAACCCCTTCAGATTATTCTGCCGTGCGCCAAGAATCTGAATGCAGCCGGGGGCTGGCGTGATGGTGAGAGCGGGTCGTTTTTTTGGCATCGGCAAAATGGGCGCGCACTCTCGCGATAGACCCGCTCTTTTGCAACCGATGCTGCGTCACTTTTCCACGGCGGACGCGAACGCCATCCGGCGGAACTAAGCCTGTCCCGCCTCGGCCTTCATTTTCGCGGTGAGCGCACTCACACGCTGCTTCATGATTTTACCGGATTTAAATTTCACCGTTGCGCGCGCCGGTATGACGAAATGGCTGCCGGGCTGGTTTGGATTTCTGCCGACACGCGGCTTCGTCAATTTGACCTCGAAGACACCGAAGTTGCGCAATTCTATGTTATCGCCCTTGGCAAGTGCCTCGACGATATGATCCAGCGTGCGCTGAACCACGTCGAACACCTCGTGCTGAACGAGGCCGGTTTCATTGCTGATGCTTACTACGATTTCGCGTTTGGTGAGTGTGCTCATAGTTTAGGGACTTTCGAGGGCATGAAATGTTGGCGTTTGTGTGACGGCAAGCCATGAATCTCTATAAAAGCGATAATTCCTTTAGCTAACTTTCTCACTATTTAGTCATCCAGCTAACCAAACCGGCCTGCACAAAAGTGGAATGCACGCGTCCTTCAGGTTCTGATGTTTTGGGCTGGCGCTCGACTCGCGTGGAAAGTCCGCTATTTCCCGCGCGTGCCAAACTCGCCAGCCAGCTCGAAAAACCGCGTCGTCATCACGGGGATGGGCGTCATTTCTTGCATCGGAATCGGGCGGGATGCGTTTTGGCGGAGCATCCGTGAAGGTCGGAGCGGCATCGGGCGCGTGAAGTTATTCGACGCCACGGGCTGCGCGGCGAAGTGCGCTGGCGAAGTGCGCGACTGGCGTGGATCGGATTTTTTTCCGCCGCATAAATTGAAGCGCTTTGACCGCTACGTGCAGTTCGCCGTGGCGAGCGCACTGCTCGCGCTGGAAGATGCGCGCCTGCCGTGGTCGAAGGAGCGACCGCAAGCGCGCACGGGCGTCAGTTTCGGCACGGGACTCGGGGGCGTGGCACAAGCGGAGCACGAGCACGCGCGATTCTTGGAAAAGGGAATCCGCAGCGTAAATCCGGCGCTGGCCTTCCAAATTTTCGGCGGCAGCGGGCACAGCAACATCGCCATCGAATGCGGACTGCGCGGCGTGGGCACGACGAACTCGAATTCCTGCGCAAGCGGAGTCATCGCCATCGGCGAAGCGCTGCGCTACCTGCGCGACGGCTGGGCCGATGTGATGCTCGCGGGCGGCGCGGAAGCTCCGATCTGCCCGCTCACATTCAGCGCATTTGATCGCATCAGCACGATGAGCCGCTGGCAGGGCGAGCCACCCGCCATGGCGTGCCGCCCATTCGACAAAGATCGCGACGGTTTCGTGATGGGTGAGGGCGGCTGCACGCTCGTGCTCGAAACCCTCGAACACGCGCAGAAACGCGGCGCGCACATCTACGCCGAGGTGCTTGGCTACGCGATGAACAACGACGCCTTTCACATGACCTCACCGCTCCCGAGCGGCGAAAGCGTGGTTGCCTGCATGAAAGCCGCACTTGCCGACGCCGACATCGCGCCCAACGAAGTGGACTACATCAACGCCCACGCCAGCAGCACGCAGCTCAACGACGCGAACGAGGCCATGTGCATCCACGAAGTCTTCGGCACTAGGACGCCGCCTGTCAGCGGCACAAAACCCTTCACCGCCCATCCGCTCGGAGCAACCGGTGCCATGGAAACCGCCATCTGCGCACTCGCTCTACAAGACCAGTGGCTCCCGCCCACACTCCATCACCAAAACCCCGACTGCGACCTCGACGTCATCCCCAACACAGGCCGCAGCGCGCAACTTCGCGTAGCGATGAACAACGCCTTCGGCTTCGGCGGCATCAACTCCACACTCGTGCTACGTTCTTTTGTCTGATTTGGATCCGATGAGTTTGCGAGTGAGTATGGTGAGGATTAAGGTTCTCGTCGTTTGTCACCGCGCACTAACTCATGTTGTTGCTTTTCAAAACCATCAGTTGATTTAGACGCTGGTCACTTTCGTGCGGGAGTGATTAAAAAGCGTGGATGGACAAAACGGAATTGCGGCTCGATCCGCTCTCTCAAGAGTGGACGGTTTTTAGTGAGGGGCGGGCGTTGCCTCCGGTTTTTAAAGCGGTGACGGGGGAGCAGTTTGATGCGAGTCCGTTCCGGGCGGGGTTGGAGCGGTTTGCTTCACACTCGCTGTATCAAGACGGCGGGAGTTTCGGCTGGCAGGTGCGCGTGGTGCCGAATCGTGCGCCGATTCTTCGTGTCGAGGGCGACCACGCACAGAATGGGGAGGGTTTTTATGAACACATGGATGGTGTCGGCGCACACGAAATTGTGATCGAAGACCCGGGCGAGCGGCGTTTCGAGGAACTGGCGATGGATGATCTTGGGAGGGTTATCGGCGCGTGGCGGGCACGTATTGAGGACTTGATGCGTGACGGGCGTTTGCGTGCTTTTACCGTAGTGAAAAATACGGGACAAGCGGCGGGGCAGTCGGTTGGGCATAGCGTGAGCCAGGTGCTGGCGCTGGCAATTATTCCGCCGACTCTGCGGCGAAAACTGGACTCTGCGCGCGATTATTTTGCGAAGAAAAAGCGTTCGCTTTTTGCGGACTTGCTGGAGGAGGAACAGCGCCGTGCCACGCGCATTGTGCATGAGAATGCTGGGTTTGTGGTCTTCTGTCCGTATGCGTCGGGTGCGCCTTTCGAGATGGCTGTCTGGCCAAAGCGGCAGTCGGCGGATTTTCATCATTTGAACGGAGAGGAAATCACGCTGCTCGCCGACGCCCTGCGCTCTGTGCTCGCGAAACTCAACCGTGCGCTGGACCATCCGGCGTGGAATCTCACGCTCACGACTGCGCCTTCGCGCACATTACTGGCGAATGAATGGACGACACTCGATGAAGATTTTCGCTGGCATATTTCCATTGTGCCGAGACTGCATCCGACGGGTGGTTTTGAAATGGCGACCGGCTGTCATGTGAATGGTGTGTGGCCCGAGGCGGCGGCTGAATTTCTTCGTTCGCAGGGGGTGCAGCCATGATCGGACGGCATGTTTTTTACGAAGGACGCGTGCAGGGCGTGGGCTTTCGCTGGACGACAAAAAATCTCGCGCGCGGCTACGAAGTCACCGGCTCTGTGCGCAATCTGCCTGATGGCAGAGTAGAGCTTTTGGTGAGCGGCGAGGTGGATGAAGTGGAGGCGTTTCTCGAAGCTATCGCTGAGAGCGATCTGAAGTCGCACATCAAAAAAGTGGATACACACGTCATCGCGCCGCTGAAAGTGAGCGGGTTTGAGATCGCTAGCTGAAGTGGCTGTTGCGCTCGCGTGACAGAATTCGTAAGTTCGCGCCATGTTCGCCACCTGCTCTCCATGCGCCTTGATTAAATTTTTGTGTTTGTTCGTAGGACTACAAACAAGGGGTTGATCCGCGTCGCTTGTCGCAGCAATTACTACACGCCGTGAGCACGCCCGCCATTTCGATCCAGAATCTGACAAAGGAGTTCACCCCTCCTTCCGTGATGAAGCGCGGGGCCATCACCGCCGTGCGAAACCTCTCACTCAACGTAGAGGCAGGTCACGTTTATGGACTGCTCGGGCCGAATGGATCGGGCAAGAGCACGACGATGAAAGTCGTTCTCGGCCTCGTCACCCCGACATCGGGAAAGACGTTCATTTTCGGCAAAGACAGCCGTGACGTGGAGAGCCGCGAGGCGGTTGGCTTCCTGCCGGAAAATCCGTATTTCTATAAATTCCTCACCGGCGAGGAGACCGTTCACTTCTACGGAAAACTCTGCGGATTGCACGGAAAGATGCTGCGCGAACGCACGCGCGAACTGCTCGCGCTGGTCGGTCTCGAAGACGCAGCGCACCGACGCGTTGGTGGCTACTCGAAGGGGATGCTGCAGCGCATCGGTCTTGCGCAGGCGCTCGTGCAGGACCCGCGATTGCTCGTGCTCGATGAACCGACGGCTGGCGTGGACCCGGCGGGTTCGCGGGAAATCTGTGACCTCATTCTTCAATTCAAAGCGCGCGGGCTCACCGTCCTGCTGTGTTCGCACTTGCTCAGTCAGGTGCAGGAAATTTGCGACCGCATCGGCATCATGCATCGCGGCGAACTGGTGCGCGAGGGGCCGCTCGATCAACTCATCACGATTGAAAACCAGACCGAGCTGGTGCTTGAAAACGCGTCGCCGGAATTGCTCGCAGAATTGCGTGCGAAGATCGCAGCGAGCGGCGCGCGCATAGCCGGCGAGGGCAAGCCTCAGCAAAATCTTGAACGCTATTTCCTCGACGTAACCAGTGAGGTAAAAAAGACCGACCAATGACCGCCAACAGTCCCAGCGCCGCATCCCACGCCTCCGCGCACAAACTTTTCTCGTTTGGACGCGCCGCAGCCATCGCCGGAAACACCCTGCGCGATCTCGTCCGCCAAAAGGTGTTTTATTTCATGCTCGTCTTCGCGCTCGTGCTCATCGGCATGTCACTCGTGCTGGCAGCACTCTCGTTTCAGGGGCAGCTCCAGACGGTGATGGACGTCTCGCTTGGCGCGATGTCCGTTTTCACGATGCTGCTGGCCGTGCTTTCATCCGCGATGCTGCTACCAAAGGACATCGAGGATCGCACGCTCTACACCATCCTCGCCAAGCCCGTCTCACGCTTTGAATACCTGCTCGGCAAACTCGGCGGAGTCCTGCTGATGCTGTTGATCGCCACACTGCTGATGACGGCCTTTTTCTGCGTTGTGCTATGGTTTTGGCAGGGCCGCGAAATTGCGAACATCAGGGCGGGCACTCAGGCCCATTTAGTGGACGCGGAAGTGGCGAAGGTCATGTCCGGCACGTTCACTCCGACTCTTTTCGGCGGCATCGGTATAATTTTTCTGCGTGCCGTGGTGTGCTCCGCGCTCACATTGATGGTTTCAACGTTTGCGACCTCCTGGCTGTTCACGGTGATCGTATCGCTGATGCTGATTCTCATCGGCCATCTCGTGCCAATCGCCCGCAGTGTATGGATGGATCCGATACAAGCTGGCTTGGATGTGCCGTGGTATCTTTCGCTCTTACTCCGAGTCATCACGGTTTTTGCCCCGGATATGCAGCTCTTCAACATCGTGGACGACATCGCTGTCGGAACGCATGTGGCTTCTGAAATCTTCGGCCAGGTGACAGCACTTGGTTGTGGCTACATCGCCATCTACCTGCTGGTCGCCTACCTCTTCTTCGCATGGCGGGAGCTTTAAAAGGTCGTGCTCTCGGCATTGCCGTGCTGCTCGTCTGGGGGCTCATTAAACTCCCCATCGAGACGGGACTCACTTCGCTTTTTCGCCGCGAGCAGATTGGCGGCTACAAAATCACCGCGAGTCTCCGCCAACAGGCCGGGCAGGCGGGATTCATCGCTGTCCTAGGAGGATTGCGAGCACCTGTGGCCGACTTGCTTTTTCTACGCGCACACTTCGCGTGGCAGCAGCGCGTCGAGTATGGGCGGATGAAACTCTATTTCGACCTTTGCACTACGCTTCAACCGCGGCGGGAAATATTCTGGGACATGGCTGCATGGCACATGGCTTATAACGGCGCGGCTTATATCGAACAAACCGTGAAGGAGCCGTATATTCGCGACCGACAGATGAAGGAATATTACAAAGTGGGCGAAGACTACCTGCTACGTGCCGTGGAAAACTGCCCTGACAGTTGGAGACTCTACGACCGCCTCGGCTCGCTCTACCGGGATAAATTCCGCGACCCTTGCAAGGCATCCGCCGCATTTGCACGCGCATCGGAAAGACCCGGACGTCTCGACTACACACGCCGTCTCGCCGTCTATTATCTTGCCGAGTGCCCCGGCCATGAACGCGAGGCTTACGACAAATTACTAGCCCTCTATCACGAGGGCGAAAAGGAGTGGCTCCCCACGCTCCTCCATAAAATTCAAATCCTTGAACGAAAATTAGGAATTCCAAAGGAAGAGCGCGTCTATATACCTGAAAAAAAAACGGCTCCCGCCTGATTGAAATGCGCATCGCCCTCTTCGGAGACATCCACTCAAATTTAGAAGCACTGAATGCAGTCCTCGCGGACGCGCAGACACACGGCTGCACCCACTACATCTGCCTCGGCGACATCGTTGGCTACAACGCCGACCCGAAGGCGTGCCTGGACATCGTTCGTGCGCTGGATTGCCCGGTCGTCAAAGGCAACCACGACGAACTCGCGTGCATGGAATACAATCCACAGAACGTCTCACCGCTTGCGAATGAAGGCATTGATTTCACCCGCTCGCAATTAACACCGGAAGACCTCGACTGGCTGAACAATCTCAAATTCGTCCGGCAGGTGCGCGATTTCACCATCGTCCACGCAACACTCGATACGCCACACAAGTGGGGCTACGTCCTGAACCAGCTCGATGCAGGCGCGAGCTTCAGCTACCAGCACACGCAGCTTTGCTTCTTCGGCCACACGCACGTGCCGCGCGCCTACGTGCGGGACCATCAGGTGAGCACGCTCGAAAACTGGCAGAACATCACCATCGAGCAGGGCAGAAAGTATTTCATGAATATCGGCAGCGTCGGCCAGCCGAGGGACGGTGACTGGCGCGCATCCTACGTGATTTACCATGCCCTCGACCGCTACGTGGAACTGCGACGCCTCGAATACGACATTCACACCACGCAGGAAAAAATCCGGAATGCGGGACTGCCCGAACGCCTCGCAACACGGATCGCGGAGGGACGCTGACGCCATCCGCCGCGCTGCGGCAAACAGCCAGATAGATTGGTCACACCGCGCTCCATCCTCGTCATCAAGCCCAGTTCACTCGGTGACATCGTCCACACGCTGCCTGCTGTCGCGAGCGTGAAACGTCACTGGCCGCAGGCACGCCTGAGCTGGCTCGTAAATCCCGAGTGGGCCCCTTTGCTGCGCGAAAATCCCTACGTGAACGATGTGATCGAGTTTCCGCGCAAACAACTCGGCGGGCTCTTCGGATGGATGCGCTTTCCCGGATGGATGCGCGAGCTCCGCGAACGGGCGCAGCCGGATCTCGTGCTCGATTTTCAAGGGCTCTTTCGCAGCGCTTTGATTGCGCGTCGTGCAGGCGGCGAAAGCTGGGGCACATCCGACTCGCGTGAAGGCGCGAGCCTGCTCCATCACCGCGTCGTGTCAGTGCCGCCACGCAGCGCGCCAGTCCACGCCATTACACGCTACCTCGCGCTCGCGACAGCCCTCGGTTGCGACACCTCCACGCTCGAATGGCCGCTGCCCGCTGGCGCTTCACCTGCGGGTGTCCCGCAACGATTCGTCGTTCTGCATCCCTTCGCGCGCGGCGTGGGAAAATCGCTCACCGTCGCCGAAGTCGTGGACATCTGCAGCGCAGTTGCACCCATGCCGGTCGTCGTCGTCGGCAGTGGCGACTTCACTTTTCCAACACTCGGAAATCTCGTGAACCTCCTCGGTCACACCACGCTCCCCGAACTTTGCTGGCTGCTTCGCCGTGCGGAATTCGTCGCCAGCGTGGACAGCGGCCCCGCGCATCTCGCCGCCGCGCTCAATGAACGGCTGCTCGCCATCCATACTTGGAGCGACCCGCGAAAAGTCGGCCCCTTCCAACCGCGCGCATGGGTGTGGAAAGACGGACGCATCGGACGCATGGCCGATTTTTCCAGCGCAGAACCCTGCGAGCGCGCCACGCTCGGCGCGTGGTTGAAAACACAGCTCGCCTAGAGCTTCACACCAAACTCTTCGCGCTCGCCGACGCTCTCGATGAAGGCGGCGAGTAGCTCGATGGTCTGCTCCACGTCGCGCAGGTCGCACATTTCCACGACGCTGTGCATGTAGCGCAGAGGGAAACTCACCAGCGCACTCGGGATGCCTTCGCGCACGGTAAAAATCACATCCGTATCCGTGCCGCTGTAGCGCGAGGAGCTTTCGTGCTGGATGGGGATGTTCTTTTTCTCCGCCACGGCGAGAAGACGCTTGATGACCTGCGGGTGGTTGCACGTCCCGTGCGTGATGGCTGGGCCGCCGCCGAGCCGCACTTCGCCATGCACGGCGTGTTCGATGCCGGGCGTGTCGGTCGAGTGCGTGACGTCGAGCACGATGGCCACGTCGGGCATCAAGCGATGCGCCACCATCTTCGCGCCGTGTCCGCCGATTTCCTCCTGCACCGCGTTCACGGCGATGACTGTGCTGCGCGGCTGCCGCTTGGAAAGTCGCGCCATCACTTGCGCGAGGATGAATCCGCCGAGCCGGTTATCCAGCGCGCGGCCCACCACGCGACCTTCGCCGAATTCCTCAGCCGCATCCGAATACACCGCCGGATGTCCCACGCGGATGCCGAGTTTTTTCACCTGCGCGCTGCTCGTCGCGCCCACGTCCACATACAGTTCGTGAATCTTCGGCGCCTTTTCATCGGCGAGACTGTCCTTGCGCAGATGAATCGCCGTGTTGCCGATGATGCCACGCACCGTGCCCTTGTCGCCGAGGATGTCCAGACGCCGCCCTCGCGCCGTCGCCGTGTCGCTGCCGCCGATGCGATCAATGCGAAGCCAGCCTTCCTTCGTGATGTGCTTCACGATGTAGCCGATCTCGTCCGCGTGCGCTTCGATCATGATGCGGCGCGGCTTCTTCGCCGAACCTTCGAGCGTCGCCCATGCGGTGCCGTAGGCGTCGTTCTCCACGCGGTCGGCAAATGCGCCGATGTATTTTGCCCAGACGCGCTGGCCCGGAGTTTCAAAGCCCGTCGGGCTCGGTGTGCTGAGAAGTTCGAAAAGGAATTTTTTAGCGGCTTTGTCCATGATGCGCGGAAGCTACCCGGCCAGCGCCGCGCACGGCGAGCGAAAGGTGCGCAGTCACTCGACAACACCACACGCACTCCGCAATTTGCCACCAACATGATCACCCTTTTCAAAATCATTATCGCCGTTGCCACGGGTTTCGTCCTGCTCGCGCTGTGAAGTCGCACGCCTTTCGCTACTGGCGCGACCCGCTCTGCATCGTCGCGTGCGCGGCCTACGCGCTGAACCGCTTTTTCCTCGCTCCACTCAGCGCGCACGACTCGTTTTTGCGCACACACTTCGACGATCTCCTGCTCATCCCCGCCGCATTGCCACTCGTCCTCTGGCTCCAGCGCCTTCTCGCATTACGCACGCACGACCGCCCTCCCGGCGCTGGTGAAATCACCTTCCATCTCCTGCTGTGGTCGCTCATTTCCGAATGGATCGGCCCCGTCTTCCTCCACCACGGCACCGCAGATTTGTTCGATGTCGCCGCGTATTCAGCGGGAGCATTCGCAAGTTACATTTGTTGGCGGATCGAAATATCCCTTGCCGCAAAGCGGGTTCGCCCGTAAATCCCGCACTGGATGCGCGCAAAAATGCACATCCCCTTCCGCGCAAGTCGCCAGCGCGGGTGAGGGCTGGAGCCGCTGCCAGCCCGGCGTAAAAACCGGAAGCAGCGAAGGCGACGCCAGAACAACACAGATCGCCCGGTGCTCCACCGCCAGCGGCCTAACCTGAAAATCGCCATACAACTCAATCAGATTCGGATCAATCAACGCATTCGCGCGCGTGAGGTGCGCGTGATCGTAGCGTCCACCGGGGAACAGCTCGGTGTCATGAAAATCCAAGACGCTCTGCGTGCCGCCCAGCAACACGGCCTCGACCTCGTCGAAGTCGCCGCCACCGCAATCCCGCCCGTCTGCCGCATCGTGGACTTTGGAAAGTTCAAATACGATCTGGCCAAACACGAGAAGGACAAGAAACACAACACCGCCAGCAAGGTGAAGGAGATCAAGTTCCGCGTGAACATCGGAACGCACGACTACGAAACCAAATTGCGGCACTCCGAGGAGTTCCTCGATAAGGGAAACAAGGTGCGGATTCTTCTCCAGTTTCGCGGTCGCGAAATGGCTCACAAGGAACTCGGCATGGAACTCATGGGCCGCGTCCGCAAGGATCTCGAAGCCATGGGCCACGCCGAGTCAGACCCGAAATTGCTCGGAAAAAACTGTTTCATGACTTTGGTCCCCCACCCCGTCGGAAAACGGAAACGCAAATTCTTCAGCGACCACGAACTCGAACTCGCAGACGTGGAAGAGGAAGACGACGAAGAGCTCACCGAAGAGGAAAAAGCATAGCGTCCGCGAGCTTACGTTCGTCAAAAGACTGCGCGTGCGCCGACGAATCCACTTTCCGCGCGTGCGGGGTTTGGCCAAAGCTCGGGCGTGAACGATCTGCGCCGAACGAAAGGTTATCTCGTGCTCCTGCTTTTGCTCGGGATGTCGCTGCTCGTGTGGCAGACGCTCGATCGCGACAAGCTCGTGGTTTATTGCGCGCACGATGCGGTTTTTGCCGAGGCAATCCTGCGCGATTTTGAAAAGCGGACGGGGATTCCGGTCGTCGTGAAATTTGACACGGAGGCGACGAAGTCACTCGGACTCGCCGAGCAGATCATCCGCGAGCGCGCCAAGCCGCGCTGTGATGTTTTTTGGAACAACGAATTGCTCGGCACGCTCGACCTCGCGGAGCGCGGAGTTTTGGAGCCCTACAAAGGGAAGGGCTGGGAGCGCATCCCGGAAAAATGGCGCGATGCCGATGGACGGTGGTGCGGGTTTGCGGGGCGGCTGCGCATGACGATTCACCGCGCCGACATTCCGTGGAAAAACGATGCGCTCAACGACGACCTCACGCGTTTCTCGATGGCGAAGCCGCTCTACGGCACGACGCTCACGCACTACGCGGTGCTGTGGAGCTTGTGGGGCGGCGACCAGATGAAGGCGTGGCACTACGGCACGCGCGAACACGGACTGCGCGAGGTGAACGGCAACGCGGCGGTGAAGGCACTCGTGGCCGAAGGCGCGTGCGATGCGGGCTGGACGGATACGGATGATTATTTCGAGGCGCGGGATGCCGGTGCGGCGGTCGCGGCGGAGCCTGTTGTGCTGGAAAACGGCGCAACGATTTGCATCCCAAACACCGTGGCAATCATCCACGGCACGGAGCGGATGGAAGAAGCAAAGAAGCTCGCCGATTTCCTCCTCTCCGCGAAGACGGAACTGGCACTCGCAAAATCAAAGTCGCGACAAATCCCGCTCGGAAAGCTGGACGAAAAAGAGATGGCGCAGATTCCCGAAGAAGTCCGCGCACTCATGCCCGCCGCCGCGCGCGGCACGCCGCTCAAAGGTTTGCTGAAAGCGCGCAACGAATGTCTCGAATGGCTCAAGAGCGAGTATTTGAAATGAAAACGCTGCGATGAGCCTGCTCACCCCGACACTCCTCGCGACAGCGCGTGCTGCGGCGGTCGCGCTGCTCGCGGTTTTGGCGGCGCTGGCAGCGTGTGGTTTTCTTCGCGGGCTTTCGACGCGTGCGCTGCGGATGGTGTTCGCCACGACTGCGGTGGTTTTTTTCACGCCGACGATGCTGGCTGGCTACGGCTGGCTGCCGACTGTTGCACACTGGCCGTCCGGATCGGTCGCGCGGGAAATTTTTTACGGTGCGATGCTGTGGGTGCGCTTCACGCCCATCGCCGCACTCGCGCTTTGGCTCGCAAATCCGGGGCCGGGCAGTTCGGCGCGGCACTGTGCGAAGCTCGCCGGTGTGCGCGGCGGGCGATGGTGGCGGCGGGAAATGGGCGCGGCTCCGTGGCTCGCGGCAGGCGTGGTCTTTTTGTGCGTGTTTCAGGAATTCGATCTCGCTACGAGCTGGGGCATCCGCACTTGGACGGTGGGGCTATTCGATGCGCAAATCGGCGGACTGGCGCTGGGCGAATCACTGCAACTCGCCATGCCCACGCTGACCGTGGAACTGGTCGTGATCATTCCCCTGCTCTGCGTCCTGCGTCATTTGCGCCCGCGCATTCGCGAAAAGACGCACGAAAGTCGCGCGGGCTGTCTGCTTCCGCTGGCCCAAGTTTTCGTAGGCCCGGCGCTCTTCCTTTTTGGCCCGGCGTGTTTTGTTCTCGGGCTTGGTCTTGGCGGGTTTGCGGCGTGGATGGAAAATTTCACACTCGTCGGCGAACTCGCACACAGCCTTTTGCTAGCCTTTGTCTGTGCCCTGCTCGCGTGGCTGATCGCCACGAATGTTAAGCGGAATATGGCGCTCGCACTCGCAGTGCCGGGCTTGCTCGGGCCGCTACTGCTTTCGCTGTTCACGCTCGCGATTGCACAGCCGCTCGGCGCGGTCGGGCGCTCGGTGCTGCCACTGGTCGCAGTGCTCACACTCCAACTGCTTCCGCTCGCGCTGCTACTGCGTGTGTTGATTCGCCTCGGCACGGCGGACACGGCACTGCACATCGCGCGCAGTTCGGGAGCGCGCCCGGTGATGTGGTCGCTTTCACACGGGCCCGCTGCGGGCGCAGTGCTGCTGCTTTTTGGAATGGCCTATGGCGATTTCACCGCGAGCGCGCTGCTCGCGCCACCGCAATTCACAACGGTGTTTGTGCGGATTTTTAATCTCATGCACTACGGCCAGAGTGCCGTGCTTTCGGCGAGTTTGTTCATCGCTGTCGCCGCGCCGCTGCTGGCTTGTTGGTTGACCCACCGCGCACTGCGCGCCTATTTCGCCCGCCGTGCCCACTGAACCTCTCTGGAAACTTTCAAACGTCCGCTATTTCTCCGGTGTCGTGGACTGGCCCGTCGCGCCCGTCACGCTCGACATCCCGCGCGGACGCACGGCAATCCTCGGCCCGTCTGGCGCTGGGAAAACTTCACTGATTGAAGTGCTCGTTGGCTTCAAGCGTCCGCTGACTGGCGAGGCCAACGGGCCGTCATCGCCCGCGTGGGTGCCGCAGGATCACGGACTGTGGCCCGCGCACACCGCGCGCGAACATCTCACGCTCGCGGGCGCGAGCACGACGAAAGCGGAACAATTGCTCGCGGCGTTCGACCTCACAGAAGTCGGCACTTCCCGCGCAGGCGATCTCAGTCTCGGCGAAGGTGCACGCCTCTCCGTTGCCCGCGCGCTTGCGCAGAATGCGCCCGTCGTCGTGATGGACGAACCGCTCGCCCATGTGGATTCCGCGCGCGTGGGGAAATACTGGCGCGTCATCCGCGAGCACATCGCCAGCACCGGCACGTCGCTGATTTTTGCCACGCATCACCCGGAGATCGCACTGGCGGAAGCCGAGCACGCCATCTGCCTGCGCGCAGGCTCTCCAGTTTTCCATGGGCCGATCTCACAGCTCTACCGCGAGCCTCCCGATGAAGAACTCGCACGCTGCCTCGGCCCGGCAAACTGGCTCACGCCAGACGATGCGCGCGTGTGGCTCGACGAGTCTTGGAAAATTTCGCGCTGCGTGAGGCCGGAGCGTTTGGTCGTTGTGCCGAACGGCCCGTTCACCGTCGCCGGCTCGCGTTTTTACGGAGCATTTGCGGAGACGGAATTACGCACTCCCGACGGCACGACACGTATTTTTCTCCATCGCCCGGAGCAGGCACCGGCGGTTGATACGAAGGTGAAAATCCTCGTGAAGCACTTCGCTGCCGCATGAACCGCCCAATCCACCACCTGTTCGCGTTCGTGCTGTTGATGCTCGCTTTCACCGGCTGCAAACCCAACGGCGCCCCGGCGAAGCTCGAAGTAAAAGCGTGGAGTTCCTTCATGCTCCCGACCGATGGCGCGGTGCAGCCCACGCCGCGCAGCCTCACGACCGGGCCGCACGACGAACTCGCAATCATGGACACGGCGGGGCGCATCCTCATTTACGATGCGAAAGGCGCGCTGCTGCGGCAGTGGAAAATGCTCGATGTGCAATTTGGAAAACCCGAGGGCATCGTGTGGTTGAAAGATGACCGCATCGTCGTTTGCGACACGCATTACCGGCGGCTCGTGTGGTTCGATCAGCAAGGGCGCGTGCTCCACACGGTCGGCGGCGAAAAGGGCACCGGGCCTTCGCAATTCATCTATCCCGTGGGCATCTGCAAAGACCCGGCGGAAAATCTCTACGTGTGCGAATACGGCGGGCACGACCGCGTGCAAGTCTTCACCCGCGACGGTGTATGGCTGCGCGAATTTGGCAGTGCGGGCACGGGGCCGGGGCAGTTCCAGCGCGCGAGTGGATTGGTATGGCACGAGGGACGCGTGTTCGTCGCCGACGCGGTGAATAATCGCATCCACATCTTCAAGGACAGCGGCGAATACCTCGGCCTCCTCGGCGCGGGTGCCGATGGAAAAAGCGCGATTCCTTTCGACCTGCCTTACGACATCACGCTCGGCGGCGACGGCGCGCTTTACATCATCGAATACGGCGCGGGCCGTCTCTCACGCGTTTCGCTCGAAGGTAAACTGCTCGCTCGCTACGGCACGACCGGCACCGGCGAGGGCGAATTCGCAACGCCATGGGGGCTCGCTGTGGATTCGCGGATGCGCGTATTTGTCGCCGATACGAGGAACCGCCGCATCGTCACGCTGCAATTATAACAGCGAGAGTCTTGCGGTGTGGGGATCGCGTGTTAGAGAGCGGCATGCCACAGACCATCGAATTCAACATCCCGCCCGTGAACCCGCGCTGGATCAAGCTCGGCCTCGGTATCGTGCTCGTCGCCTGGGCGCTGCTTTCCACCTACTACACCGTGCCTGCCGATGCCGTCGGCGTCGTGCTGCGTTTTGGAAAATACTCAACTACGCAACAGCCGGGCCTGCATTTCAAACTGCCTTTCGGCGTGGATGAAGTGATCCCCGTCCCGATTAAACGTCAGCTTAAACTCGAATTTGGATTCGGCACGCAGGGTGCGACCAATCCCGATCAGGCGAGCGAAGATCCTCAGCGCGAAAAAAGCATGGTCACCGGTGACCTCAACGCCGCGCTCGTCGAGTGGATCATTCAATACCACGTGGATGATCCGAAGCTCTTCAGTTTCCACGTTCGCGAACCCGGCCAGACGTTGCGCGATCTTTCCGAAGCCACGATGCGCGAGGTCGTGGGCGATCATACCGTGGATGAAGTCATCACCGTAGGGCGTCAGGAGATTGAAATCAAAGCGCTCGAACGCATGCGTGCGTTGGTAAAAGAATACAAACTCGGACTGACCCTCGATCAGGTGCAGTTGAAAAACGTGAACCCGCCCCAGCAGGTGCAGGCGTCTTTCAACGAAGTGAATCAGGCCCAGCAGGATCGCGAAGCGATGATCAACATGGCGAACGGCGACTACAACAAAGTCGTTCCCCGCGCACAAGGCGAGGCGGCTCAGAAAATCAGCATGGCCGAAGGCTATAAACTGAAACGCGTGAACGAGGCGCTCGGCGATGCAACCGCTTTCCAAGCCGTGCTTGTCCAGTATCTCAAAGCGCCCGATGTCACCCGACGACGCCTTTACCTCGAAACAATGAGTGAAGTCCTGCCGCAGCTCCGCGACAAAACCATCGTGGATGAAAAAATCACACAACTTCTCCCACTCACTAGCAAAGCAGGAACGGAGGTGCGCAAATGAACCCACGCGCCGCTCTCCTCGCATTTTTCGCCTTCGCCTGCTTCATCGTTCTTTCAGGCAGTCTTTACACAGTCAAAGAAACGGAAACTGCAGTCATCACACAGTTTGGCCGCCCTGTCGGAAAGCCCGTCACGGATGCCGGACTGTATTTCAAAATCCCCTTCATTCAGACAGTCAACCGCATCGAAAAACGTGTGCTCGAATGGGACGGCCCTGCCAACGAGATGCCCACGAAAGACAAGACCTACGTGGAGGTGGACGCATTCGCCCGCTGGCGAATCGCCGACCCGGGACTCTTTTTCGTCGGCTTGCGCGACGAGCGTAGCGCGCTATCACGGCTCGAAGACATCATCGGCAGTGAAGTTCGCGCCGCAGTGGCCAGCCATGAGTTGATCGAAATCATCCGCAGCGACAAAGGCCGCAAACTGACTGAGGACCCGCAGAAAAAAGGCGCTGTCGCCGCGACTGCGCTGCCCGTCGTCAAACGCGGGCGATTGGAAATTGAAAAGGACATCCTCACAGCATCCGCACCAAAGCTCGCGCCGCTCGGTATCGAGTTGCTCGACGTGCGCATCAAGCGCGTGAACTACAACGCACAAGTCCTCGACCGCATCTACAAACGCATGATCAGCGAGCGCCAGCAAATCGCCCAGCGCTTCCGCAGCGAAGGCGAAGGCGAGGCCGCGCGCATCCTCGGCAAAAAAGATCGCGACCTGCGCGAAGTGGAATCCACCGCCTACAAACAAGTCCAGCAAGTGCAGGGCGAAGCCGACGCCGAAGCCTCGCGCATCTACGCCGAAGCCTACAACCAAAGCCCCGCCGCCGCCGAATTCTACGGCTTCCTCAAAACCCTCGAAACCTACCGCAAAATCCTCGGCCCCGGCACCAGCGTCATCTTCTCCACCGACAGCGACCTCTTCCGCCTGCTGAAAAAATCCCAGCCCGCGCCGTAGTCGCTGTCATTCAAGCGAAGGCCGATACGGCTAAAGAAAGCGCGCACAGCGCGACGTGCGGCTTGGTGAATGGTTCGCCATTCGCAATGATCGAGCCATCGCGCTTGCGCAAGGAGCGGCGACATTCTTGTCGCCGTTTGTATTTGCGCGCAGCGCCTGAACCCCTTCGGTGTGGCAGTTGGAAAGTTTGGCGCTTCGCGCAGCGAGCTCGCCGACAGGAATGTCGCCGCTCCTGGCGCAAGCGCGGGGCTTGGCGGTTTATCGAGCAGGAAGTAGGGCTGCGCAGGAACCGTCATTGACACCCCACTCCCCGAGCCGCTACCCCACCCGCAATATGCGCCTCAAAAAATCTCCCAGTCGCACACTCACCAGTTAGGTGTCAAATATGCCGCGCACCTTCCAATATAAAATCTTTGCTGACTATCATCAGTTCTACCTGCAAGACGATGACCAGTCGTTTGGTGATTTGTCGGAAGCGTGGAGTGAGGAGGCCACGGATCGTCTGCTCGCTGTTGCCCCGCATGTCATCGGCGTGGGCACAGTCCGCAATATGTCAGTTCCGGTTTCAGTGGTAGTTCACGAGTCGCAGCCGAAGATTAACTGTGAGGAGTGGGACCACATTACTACGGCGAGTCTCCAAATCGACACTGGTCGGATCGTTGTGGCCGGATGCACCGACTACTATCCCGACGCCGCACGCATCGAAGTTTCGCCGGGAACTTATGAGGCGATTATCTGCTACTCGAAGCTGACATCTTTGAGTCCTGATGGTTTGGATGGTGAGGATTCCTATCATGTTCATCTGTTTCCGGGTCGTGAGATTGAGCCAGCCATATTGAAGATGAGGCAGGATGGCCCCTGAATAACAGGAAGAGGAGGGTGTTAGGCTGGGGGAAATAGGGACAGGCAGATTATTTGCATTTCATAGGGGGAAGCAGGGACAGACACGAACCGCGCTATCACGCGCCGAAGCGTTCGCAGCTATGCCTGCGACTCGACCCAGCGGACGGCTTGGTGGACGAGTTCGGTGGCGCTTTTGATGGCGAGTTTGTCTTTGATGTGGCCGCGATGGACGGCGACGGTTTTGTGGCTGAGGTGAAGCTGGGAGGCGATTTCCTTGGTGGTTTTGCCTTCGCCGAGGAGGCGGAAGACTTCGAACTCGCGGTCGCTGAGTTTTTCAATCGGCGAATCCGCACCGCGCGGGCGCTGGGCGCTGAGGGCGTTCAGCACTTTTGCGGCGATGCGGTCGCTGACGAAGACCTGGCCGGAGAGCACGCGGCGGATGGCGGCGAGCATCGCCTCTGCGCCGGCTTCCTTCATCAAATAGCCACGGGCACCGGCGCGGAGGGCGCGTTCGGCGTAGAGGAGTTCATCGTGCATGGAGACGACGAGGATTTGAATTTCCGGATCGAGGGCGATGAGGTCTTTGATCAAATCGAGTCCACTGCGACCGGGGAGTGTGAGGTCGGTGATGACGAGCACGGGCTGTGCAGCGCGGATTTTGTCGAGAGCTTCCTCCGCCGCGCTCGCGGTGCCGCAGACGGTGATGTCCGGTTGTGCATCCAGCATGAGCGTGATGCCGGTGAGGACGATGGGGTGATCGTCCACGAGGAACACGCGATGTTTCTGAGGCGGTTTCGTCTTTTTCATGGCTGGTAAAATAGTGTGCAGCAGCAGCGGACTCCGGGCGTGGCGGTGGTCTCGAGATTCGCGCCGATGAGGCGTGCGCGGTATTGCATGGTGACGAGGCCGAGGCCGTGCTCGATGTCGGCGGGGAGGCCTTTGCCGTCGTCTTCGATGCAAAGTTGCAGACGCGCTCCTGCGCGGGAAAGGCAGATGGTGATGTGGCGCGCACCGGAGTGGCGGAGGGCGTTGGTGACTGCCTCCTGTGCGATGCGATAAAGCTGGGTTGCTACGTTGAGATCGTCGAGATGCACGGGCTGCGGGCATCGGAATTCGCACTCAATTTTCCCTGCGCTCTGTGTGAAATCGGCGAGTCCGCGGAGGGCGAGCATGAGGCCGTCGGCCTCGAGTGAAACTGGCGACAGACCGTGTGAAAGCTGGCGTGTGTGGGTGATGGTCTGGCGGATGTGGCGGGAGATTTCCTGCGCCTGGGCGACGAGTCCCGGCGCTTCGCTTTTCAGACGACCGACAAGTGCGTGTGTCATCATTTCCAGTGCGGTGAGGTGCTGGCCAAGGCCGTCGTGAAGGTCGCGTCCGATGCGACGCTGCTCGCGCTCGGTGTGATCAATCAACTGCCTCTCAAGCCGGGAGCGTTCGCTTTCGGCGCGTTTGCGCGCGGTGATGTCGGTGCGAATGGCGACGAATTGCTCCGGCTTTCCGTCTGCGCCGAGGAAAGGGAAGATCGTCGTGTCCACCCAGTAATTCGTGCCGTTCTTTGCACGGTTACAAATTTCCCCACGCCAGATTTTACCACGTCCGATGGTGTTCCAAAGTTCTCGAAAGAAGTCCTTCGAGTGCAGACCGGAATTGATGAGCCGGTGATCCTGTCCGATCAATTCGGCACGCGGGTAGCCGGAGATTTCGCAGAACTTGTCGTTCACATACGTAATGCGACCCCGTGCGTCTGTAATTGCGACGATGGAATGGGCATCGAGGGCGGCTTTGTATTGTGCAAGCTCGTTGAGCGGCGCGGCGGGCATGGGCCTTGGCTACACGGGGGAATGCGCGGAGTCACGCCGCGAGCGGCAGGGCGATTTGCTCACGGTAGGCCGTCGGTGCTTCGCCAGTAACGCTGCGGAATGTGCGGTTGAAATGGGTGAGGGACTGGAAGCCGACCTCGAAGGCGATCTCGCTGATGCGAAGATGGGGCTTGGCGAGAAGTTCCTTCGCTTTTTCCACGCGGAGGCGGGAGACGTATTCGGTAAAATTTACACCCACGTGCCGCTTGAAGAGTTTGCAGATGTAGTAGGTGCTCGTGCAGGCCGCGCGTGCGAGGTCGCCCAATGTGATGTCTTCGCTGAGATGCTCCGCAATGTAGGCCTTGGCGCGGACGACTGCGGCGGGCTCGGAGTTCGCCTGCCTCACCGCGAGTGTGTTGCTCTTCATCGAGAGGTGCTCCGCGAAAATCCCGAGCAGGCGCGTTGCGGAGGCGAGCTGGTTGCGAGGCATGACGCGCGTGGCCATGTAGGCTTTTTTCGCCTCGGTTTTGTCCACATTGATGCCGAGTTTTTTCATCGTGCGGTCCGCTTTTTGAAACTGCTCCTCCGTCGGTGCCTGCGTGAAAACCTGCCCCGTGGCGAGGTAGCCCAACATTTCCGTGCCGAGCTTCACCGGCACAGCGGCCTCGGTCATACCGAC